>DAORJS010000179.1:0-5805 GCA_035439185.1 Chitinophagaceae bacterium | reverse complement strand
AGTCCTTTGCCGGAAAACTGTTGATAAATTTCCCTGAGCAGGGGAATTTCTTTCCGGCAGGGTGTACACCAGCTGGCCCAGAAGACCAGCATATTTACCCGGGCGCCAGTATCTATAAGCCCCTGCGATACTCCGGTGCTGTTTGCTAAAGCAAGGAATGGATAAGCAGATCCGGCGTCGGGTAATAACCTAAGGTAATCCTGCAAATTTTTTCCAGCTGGTGAAGCAAGCAGCAGTGGATTAAAAAGCAATAGTAAACCTGTGGCTTCTTCTTTTGAGAAGGTTTCTTTCGAGCGCCGGATACTTTCCAGCAGAAAAAAAGAAGAAGGGTGTTCACTAATCTCTTTTTTCAGCAAAGCCATCTTCTCCTTTCTTTTCAGCGTATCCCGGTCTCCCATCCAGCCAATATCATTGAGGACGTTTTGCATCATCAGATTGGTTTCGGGCCCGGCATTTATCTGAAGCCCTCCGTTTTCATTTCCGCTGATCGATATATCACCTGGCTCCAGCCAAAAATTATCTACTGTTGAAGTTTGATTGTTGGTTTCTATAAAGGGGTTTGTGTAATTCAGCCGAACCGGATGCAGGTAATCTTCGGCGGTGAAATAATGAAGGGCTACAGCACGGGGAATAAAATCAGAATCGGCAGGTCTCTTAAAACTGAAATTTCCCTTTAGTACTCTCGCAGAATCAAGAGTGGTTTGCCAGTTTCTGGCGTCAACCAGGTAGATCATCCCATCGGGTATGGTGATTGATTTTCCGGTGATCCGGATGTATTGATTTGTTTGCACCTGATGCTGACAGGCGATTACAAACAAAAGCAGGAAAAGGGGAACCGGCTTCAAAATTTATAGCTTTCCATATAAATCCCTCAGCTTTTCGCGGGTCATGATTTTTTCCCAGTCTTTTCCCAGGGCATTTTCCCAGAGCGGCTTCATACCCAGACTTACATTAATCATTTTATCAAAATCTTCCTCGCTGAGATTTTTACAAATACCGGCCGGAATATCAATCTTGTTTTTTTCAACCATATATTTGAATTCTTTTACCCCGGCCGGGTAATATTCTTCCAGGTGGTTCATCACAATACAATTACCAATGCCATGTTTGGTGCCGAGCAGATAACTCAATCCATAACTAACCGCATGTGCCACCCCAACCTGACTGTACGCAATGCTCATTCCACCGGCATAAGAAGCCATCATCAGCTTGTCATCACAATCAGGAGTCCATTCACCGGCATTCACAAAAACATCCTGGCATAGCTGCAGGGCTTTCTCACCATAGCTTTTGCTGAACTCATTCAGGTAGGTTCCTTCCAGACTTTCGATACAATGAATATAACAATCCATACCTGTATAAAAGCGCTGATTTGCGGGTGCATCTTTTGTAAGATCAGGATCGAGCACAATTTGATCGAATGGGGTAAAATCGGAGTTCATCCCCAGTTTTTTAGTGGGGCCTGTCAACACAGTTGTTCTAGATACTTCAGCTCCAGTGCCACTGAGGGTGGGTATACCGGCTTTGTAAACACCGGGATTTTTAACGAGGTCCCAACCCTGGTAATCCGCGGAAGAGCCGGGATTGTTCATCATCAGGGAAACAGCCTTGGCCAGGTCCATGGTACTACCGCCACCAATCCCGATCACACCGCTAACGGTACCAAATTCTTCCTTGAGAGAGGAGGCCAGGCTGTCTACATAAGTGGTTTTAGGTTCATGGGTCACATCGGCAAAAATGATCTTATCATTTCCTCTCACCGGAATCCTGCTGATCAGCTCCCGGTTTTCAAAAAAATGATCTACCAAAAAAATCATGGGCCGGCCCTGTTGGCGCCTGGGCTGCAATATTTCATCCAGCTGGTTAAAAGAGCCGCGGCCATACACCACATAGCCGATCATTTTAAAGTTGCGGAAAGCCATAAAAATGTTTTTTTACCACAGAGATCACCAAGAAGAGATCACAAAGTACACAAAGGTAGACCACATGGTGCAATAGAAATTTCTGGACAGTATAAATATTTTTTTATTACTCGCAGATTTCTGTGGACAAAGAGCACAAAGAGTAACTCGAAAGGTTAAAAAAGTTAAACCACAAGACGTTTTATTCCGTTTTTTAATAAGGTAACATTGAAATTAATCAACAACCCCAACCTGTTTCCAGACAGTTTTAGATAAGTCAAAACCTGCGCAGTATGAATGTCGGATAAGGTATCCACCGATTTGATTTCAATTACCAGGCTGTTTTCAACTATTATATCCAGGCGATAACCAATGTCTAATTTTATCATAAACCAGTGGTAGTGCTTTTTCCTTTTCAGCAAAATATCCCTTGTTGATGATTTCATAAAATAAGCATTCCTTGTATGATGATTCCAGTAAGCCCGGACCAAGGGCTTTGTGAACTTTAATTGCCAATCCAATAATCTCGTTTGATAACAAGTTTAAATCCTGATCTATTGCTGCAAAACCCATCTTCGTGCTCTTTGTGTTATCGCTTAGTGGTCTTTGTGGTAGAAATCTATAACAACTTCGCCGCCCTTTCCAGATCCTCCGGCGTATCAATCTCCACCCCCATATAATCCACAACAACCATCCGGATGGGGATGCCGTTTTCCAGGTAGCGCAGGCATTCAATTTTTTCTGCCGATTCCAGCGGACTCAGCGGCCATTGGGTAAAATTTAAAAGGGCCTGTTTCCGGAATGCATACACACCGATATGCTCATAATAAGTGGTTGGATATGCTTTGTCGCGGGGATAAGGGATCACAGAACGACTGAAAAACAATGCATTCCTATTCCGGTCAACCGCCACTTTTACAAAATTGGGGTCCAGTATATCATCCCGACTGGTCAGTACCTGCATCATGGAAGCCACCTGTACTCCGGGGTCATCAAATTGTGACAACAATTGCTGTAACGGCTCCTTTTTAACAAAGGGTGTATCGCCTTGTACATTTACAATGATATCCACATCCAATTCAGCAGCTGCTTCTGCTATCCGGTCGCTTCCGCTTTCGTGTTCATATTGGCTCATCACCGCTTTTCCACCGGTGGCGGTAATTTCTGTAAATATGATTTCACTATCGGTAACCACCAGCACTTCATCAAACAAACCGGTAGCAACAGTGGCGTCATAGGTGTGACGGATCACCGTTTTCTCACCCAGGATCTGCATCAGTTTGGCGGGAAAGCGTGTAGCGGCATAACGCGCCGGTATCATGGCAATTTTCTTCATACTGTAAAACTACAACCCTGCGCTATAAAAAATCACGAGTTGGTTATCGAGATAATACATTTCAAAATGATACCAGGCCCCATCGGAGTACTCCAGATTAATTTTTTTATACCAGGGAGAATCACTCAGCATTTCCTTCTCGATGGTTACCTCATATTCCAGTTCTCCTTTTTTGTATTTTTTACTCTCTGTCGGGAATTCTTCTTTATCCCCAAACACTTCTTTGAATTCCGGAATCAGGCGCAACAGTAAAAACCCCTGTGTGATCGTGAAATCAGGAAGGATGTACACATTGGAATGATATTCATAACCGAGAAATTCCTGCCATTCGGCCCCGTTTTTATACAGCTGCTTATTAATCTGCCATCCTCCCTCGGAAATATTATTCAGGTTTCCTTTTTTAACCGCCAGCTTGCTGCCAAATGGCTGGGTGATCTGGGTGAAATACTGTTTCATTTCCTTTACCGTTGTGGTATTGGGTGGTGGCCAGGGAAATAAATAACTATTGATGATATAGCCGCTTTTACCGCCATACTTCACCAGCTTCCACTGTCCTTCGATCCCTTCGGTAACAATTGACTTTATTTCATTCGGCGGTTGCAGCACACTGATTTTTGTACCATAGGGAATTTTGCCAAGAACTGCAGCTCCGGTTTCTGGTTTCTCCCTGATACTTAATCCGCCTTTCAGGGCCACATAAAACAAACCAAGACTTTCCTGGGCCGCCATGGATAAAGGAACTGCCAGGAGCAACAGTGCAATTATTTTTTTCATGATAAAGGGTTGAGCCGATTAATTTTTTTGAAAAGGATTTTTCAGCATCTGTACAAAGTCTTCGTCTTTTGCTTCCGGGTAATCCTTGTCGATCCCATAGCGGAGCTGTTGAGGATCAAGGTGACGGTAGGTACCCAGGAGGCGGTCCCAGATGGAAAAGATAGCCCCGTAATTACTGTCTGTATAAGGTTGTTTCCAGTGGTGATGCACTTTGTGCATATTGGGGGAAATAAAAATATAGCTGAGTGCGCGATCGAGCCAGCCCGGTAGACGGATATTAGCGTGTTCAAATGCTGTAAAAAAAACAAGGATGGTCTGGTAAATCATGACGGCATACATGGGGGCACCGGTAACAGCAATCCCCATAAAAAAGAAAAGTCCGCGAATTACACTTTCTACCGGATGGTGACGGAGACCGGTTGTTACATCCACATTGGTGTCGGCATGATGCACGACATGAAAGCGCCAGAAGAATTTCCACTTATGTTCTACGATATGTACAAACCAGCCACCAAAAAAATCAACTACGACCAGGGTAATTAATACGGTGGCACCAACGCCGGCACCAGTCCAGTACACCAGACCAAAACCATTGGCTGCACTCCAGTCGCTGATCTGAATAATGACCAGGGCCAGCAGGGTATGAATAATCAGATGGATAATGGTCAGCCCGAAATTTTTGAGGGCATGCTGCAATCTGGTTTTCCGGAAACGCAGCGTGAGTAATGGAATGGCGCCTTCCAGTATCCAGAAAAACAACATTCCTCCAACCAGAAAAGCCATTCTTTCCAATGGTCTTTCTTCCAGGCTGGAGAAATAAGTGATAATATTATCCCACATAAAAGAGATTGAAGGGAAAAGTTACGAAGGAATTGTTTTGTCCTCCTCATTTGTTTCAGCCCTGAATTCGTGACCACAATCAAAGCAATGCCATACTTTATCAACCGGCATCGCATAGCTGGTGATAAAAAACCCGATGATGGCGCTGGCCCAGTTGGATAATTTGCGGGGCGTGCTTACCATTTCAACCCGGTGAGCACCGCATTTCGGGCAACTGATTTTTTGCTGCTGTTCTTTTTGAAGTGCGGTTAACAATTCCCAGGCTCTTTGGGCATCTGGCCTGGCCACCATCAGTTTAATACCACCCACGGCATTGGTCAGTATGGGATCGATGGTCACCGTATTTTCATCTTTCAGCCAGCAAACAATTCCTTCTTCTTCCAGCACGCCTTTGGCAATATGTGCTTCCACATAATTGCCATAGCTGTTGAGGAGGATGAATTCCATTTTATTGTGTTGAATCAGCGGCCATATTCATCTCCGTATTCCTCGGCATATTTTTCGTATCGCTTGATCATTTCGATATTCTTTTTCTCGATATCGGTGAGAAAACCCTTGATATCAACCGTGTTGGGGACATACCAGTCTTCCATTTCAAACTGCTGGCGCAGGTGTTTTTTATTAAAGCAATATCCGTGACGGGCAAAGATTTCATTGCGCATGAACTCCAGGTCTTCCTTCATCAGGTTCTCCAGATCTGCAGCTTTCAGTAAACGCTGGGAGGATTCCGGCCAGCTGCCCACATCGGTACGGTATTCGAATTTTTTCTTTGATAATGTAAAATCTTTTGAAGGCCTTTTTTTATCATTAGGAATCCAGTTTCCCGACAATTCATTGGGATCTTCTTGTTTAATAAAAATCCTGAATACGCCATCGTCTTTATGATCGCCGGGCTCTTTGGCATCAATCCGGAAACTTCCGTCTTTTGCATCGGTATGGGTGCCGATAAAGGGC
>DAORJS010000178.1:0-5846 GCA_035439185.1 Chitinophagaceae bacterium | reverse complement strand
AGACACAAAGAATTGAACATCTTCTTTGTATTACTTAGTGCCTTCGTGTCTTCGTCCATAGGACCCTGCGGGTGGCGAAAATGAATGTTGTGGAGACGGCCTCTTTTTTGGTAGATCCTAACTAAGCAGAGGCTATCTTAATATCAGCGTTCAGAGAATTGCCACAAAGGCTCTAAGGCACAAAGAATTGAATTTCAATTTTTGATTACTTAGTGCCTTCTTGTCTTCGTCCATAGGACCCTGCGGGTGGCGAAAATGAATGTTGTGGAGACGGCCTCTTTTTTTGGTACATTTTAAAGACACAAAGAATTGAACATCTTCTTTGTATTACTTAGTGCCTTCGTGTCTTCGTGGCGAAAATAAATGTTGATAAGAAGGCCAGCGTCATCAGGCAGTTCTAAAAATCTACCAGCAGCAGGGTGATGGCAATTTCCAGGATCACGGCCAGAAAGAAATATTCAGATTGATAACGGATACTGATGAAACGGTTATTGACCAATACAGACACAAATGTGATGCACAGGAATAATCCGGCCAGAAAGGCTACCCCGTATAATAAAATCCCTTCCACAGCAAATAGTTTTACTGTTAGTAAAATAGTTAGGCTGCTAATCAACTTTTAAATAGGTATTGGAGACAGGGGTTGTTCTCAGATATGAATCGCTTCCCCGTACGCCACTTCGATTGCATCTTTGATGCTTTCGCTGATGGTGGGGTGGGGGTGGATCGCATTCAATACTTCGTGATAAGTTGTTTCCAGTTTCCTGGCTGTAACGGTCTCTGCAATCATCTCGGTTACATTATATCCGATCATGTGGGTACCCAGCCATTCTCCGTATTTGGCATCAAAAATTACTTTGATAAACCCTTCCGGATGGCCTGCTGCTGAAGCCTTGCCACTGGCACTGAGGGGGAATTTACCCACTTTAATTTCATAGCCGGCATCTTTAGCTGCTTTTTCAGTATAACCAACGGATGCTATTTCAGGTACACAGTAAGTACAACCGGGGATATTATTATAATCAATAGGCTCTGGCTGATGGTGGTACTTGTTTTCGTTATAGGCGATAGATTCCACACAAACAATACCTTCCTTACTGGCCACATGTGCCAATGCCTGACCAGGGGAACAGTCGCCAATTGCATAAATACCGGGGATATTGGTTTGTCCGAATTTGTCAACCATCACCCTTCCTTTATCGGTCTTTACTCCCAATGTTTCCAGACCAATACCTTCAATATTGGCTGCAACTCCCACAGCACTCAGTAACACATCAGCTTCCAGTACCTGTTCGCCGCTGGCCGTTTTAATCGTTGCTTTTACACCGGCTCCTGAAGTATCAACAGCAGTTACTTCACTGCTGGTCATGATGGTGATTCCGTTCTTCTTATATTGTTTCTCGAGTTCTTTTGAAATGTCTTCGTCCTCTACAGGAACGATCCGGGGCATGAATTCAACGATGGTTACCTTGGTCCCCATGCTATTATAGAAATAGGCAAACTCAACACCAATTGCCCCACTGCCAACCACGATCATGGATTTTGGCATCTGAGGAAGGACCATGGCTTCCCGGTAACCGATGATTTTTTTACCATCAATTTTCATCGTGGGGAGTTCCCGGCTCCGGCCACCGGTAGCGATGATGATATGTTTGGCTTCAACGGTCTGGGTTTTGCCATCGGCAGCAGTTACTTCCAGCTTGCCCTTGGCCACCAGTTTCCCAAAGCCCATGATCACATCAATCTTGTTTTTCTTCATCAGGAACTGTACTCCTTTACTCATTTTATCAGCCACACCGCGGCTTCTTTTAATCACCGTTTCAAACTGAGGAGTACCGCTGGCTTCAATCCCGAAATCTTTGGCATGTTTGATATACTCCAATACCTGGGCACTTTTCAGCAGGGCCTTGGTGGGAATACAACCCCAGTTCAGACAAATACCACCTAAACTTTCTTTTTCGATCACTGCTGTTTTAAAACCAAGCTGGGAGGCACGGATAGCCGCCACATATCCACCAGGGCCGCTTCCAAGTACCACTACATCATATGCCATAATCTACTGCTTTTTTTATGAAGATGATTCCCTTATGAGGGAGTTGCGAAGTTATTTGAAAAGATGCAAACGGGCAAACCAGCGGAGTGACCGGTCGGCGCTTTTTTGACTGTTTGGGCCCGGAATCGCCTGCCATCCCTTTCTGCCGCTCAAAATATTTTTTAACCGGTGAAGTAGGCTTGTTTTATATTAGCCGAAACAGCAGGATGCCGCGTATCTTAATGTGCATATTGATTTTTTGCAATGTATTCGTTGCCATGGCCTGGCAACCGGGGACTCATGGCGTAAAACTGCGTATCGTCAATCAGTCGCAGCAACCGGTTGCCGGTGCAACCGTTCAACTGATGAAACCTGACTCTGTGATTGTAAAACTCCAGATATCAGATCAATCGGGAGTGGCAGAATTCAACGGCCTGGCCCCTTCAAAATATATTTTACAGGTCAGCCATTCCGGTTTTCAACCGGGATTTCTAACCCTTGATTTGCAGGCTGAACCTGGTTGGATAGAAAAGGCCATGACCCTGCTGCCTGCCGCTACGGAACTGGGAAACGTAATCATCGAGTCCAGGAAACCATTTGTACAGTTTGCTCCGGATAAAACGATTGTCAATGTGGATGCCGGAATCACCAATGCCGGTACTTCGATTATGGATGTGCTGGAGAAATCACCGGGGGTTACAGTGGGTCGTGATGGAACAATCAGTATGAAGGGAAAGGCCCAGGTGCTAGTTTTAATCGACGGAAAACAAACCCAGATGAGTGGGGCCGATCTGCAGGCCTATTTATCGGGTATTGCCGCATCACAGGTGGATGTCATTGAATTAATCGATAATCCCGGAGCCCGCTATGATGCGGCGGGGAATGCCGGTATCATTAATATCCGTACTAAAAAACTAAAGCAAAAAGGGTTTAATGGCTCCCTGAGTGTTTCTTATGGCCAGGGCTTTTATGAGAAATTCAATAATAGTCTGAACCTGAATTACCGTACCGGTAAATTGAATATTTTTCTGAATTACGGTAACCGGCTGGGCCGCGAGATGATGAATTTATATGCTTTACGTAAATATTTCGACCAGCAGGGCAGGGATTCACTTTATCTGAATCAGCCCAATTTTACCAAGACCAGGATCAAAGCACATAATGTTAAAGCAGGGATTGATCTGTTTCTGACAGCTAATACGACGATTGGAATGACCTACACGGGATCATTCACCAACCGGAATACAAAAAGTTACAGTACGATTGACTGGATGAATCCTGCTTACCGGATTGATTCCACCATCAATACCTCGGGAACCCGTTTAATTGATTTCAGCCGGTCGGGAATCAATTTTAATCTGCGTCATGTTTTTCCCGGTAAAGATGAGCTGACTGCCGATGTGGATTTTATCCGTTTTAATATTGAGGGGGGACAGTTTTTCGAAACCCAGCTCAGCACTCCGGGCAGTCCGGTTCAGGCTACCCGAGGAAATACCCCTTCTGACCTTGATATTTTCACCGCCAAAATTGATTATACCAAAAAATGGAAGCAGTTCGTATGGGAAGCTGGTATGAAAACAGCCGGAACCAACACGGATAATCTGGCAGAGTATTTTTTTAATAACGGTCAGATCTGGACAGCCGACCTCAGTCGCAGCAATCATTTTTTGTATAATGAAAAAATACATGCTGCTTACAGCAGTCTGAGTGGTGAAAAAGATAAATGGCAATGGCAGGCCGGTTTACGTTATGAGATCACCAGTTATAAAGCCAATCAATTGGGCAATGCCGTAATAAAGGATTCGGTTTTCAGCAGAAATTACGGGAGTCTGTTTCCTTCATTTTTCGGAACCTACCAGGCAGATTCCAATCATAGTCTGACCCTGCGTTTTGGCCGGAGGATTGACCGGCCGCCTTTTCAGAACCTGAATCCTTTTCTGGTTACGATTAATAAATACACATTTGAGGGAGGGAATCCGTTTATCCGCCCACAATACACCTGGAACATCGAACTGGTGCATCAGTTCAAAGAAAGATTATCAACCGGTATCGCGTACAGCTATCTGAAAGATTATTTTTCACAGATCTTCATCATTGATTCCAATAGCAGTAATGTCAATAAGAATATTATTATTTATACCCGGGGGAATGTGGGAAGTTTCCGGAGTCTGACGCTGACCAATACCCTGCAATTACCCGTCACCAAATGGTGGAACCTGATGGCGGTGAGTGTCTATACCTATAAAATTATCCGCGGGGTGGTATGGACTCCGATTGAAGCGAAGGTTCACCAGCTGAATATCAGTGCCAATAACCAGTTTCAATTTAAAAAGGGATGGGCGGCCGAGATCAGTGGCTATTATCAGACGAATAGCCAGATTGACCTGCAGGAATCCCTGACCCCGCAGGGAGAAATGGGGTTTGGGGTTTCCAAACAGATCATGAAAAACAGGGCAACCCTCCGGATGAATGTGCGGGATCTTTTTTATACCCAGAATTACTCGGGTTATTCCAATTTTCAGAATTCGGATGAGCCTTTTGAGGTAAAATGGGATTCCCGGGTCATCAGGTTTAGCTTTAGCTGGCGATTCGGAAAAGCCATGAAAGCGATCAAAAGATCGGCTGGTAGCGCCACAGAGGAAACCGAAAGGGTGGGTACCGGTAACTAAAGTGTTGAAAAACAATAAAAAGCGTGAAGCCGGGATTTACACAGGCTGGGTAAAAAAAACTTCAATCAGCGCATCTATATCAGCAGATTTTCCCTACCTTTGCCGTCCCAAAAATTGTATGAATCATGGCCAGAGTATGTCAGGTAACAGGTAAAGTACCGGTAGGTGGGAACAAGGTCTCTCACTCAAATATCAAGACCAAGCGCCGGTTTCTGCCCAATCTGCAGAAAAAACGCTTCTATCTTGCAGAAGAAGATAAATGGATTTCGCTGAAGTTAACAACTGATGCGATCCGTACGATCAATAAAAAAGGTCTTTATACTGTTGTAAAAGAGCTCAGGGCTCAGGGTCAACACATCTGATCCTTTGCCCGTTTACGGGTTAAGGACGACAAAAAAAGGAAATAAAAATTATCACTCATGGCAAAGAAAGGCAACCGTGTACAGGTAATCCTGGAATGTACTGAACACAAAAACAGTGGTCAGCCCGGCACCAGCCGTTACATTACGAAAAAGAACAAAAAGAACAACCCCGAAAGGCTGGAACTGAAGAAATTCAATCCCATCCTGAAAAAAGTAACTGTTCATAAAGAAATTAAGTAATCAAATGTGTAAATGTGTAAGTGTGAAAGTGTGAGAATGTGAAAATTGATCATCTGTATTTCATTCCCACATCCTCACATTCTCAAATTCCCACATTCTTAAACTAATATCATGGCAAAAGCAGCATCAAAGAACGCAAAGGTTAAAGACGTAAAGGCATCTGCCGAAGCGAAGAACTGGACAAAAGTGATTCGTGCTGTCCGCAGTCCGAAAACAGGTGCCTATACTTTCAAGGAGCAGATTGTGCACAAGGACAAGGTGAAGGATTTCCTGGCTCAGAAATAAACCATCATCCCCGTTGGGGAGTGAAGATAGTAAGCTGCTCCATCAAGGGCGGCTTTTTTCATTAAGGGTCACTTTATTCAACGCCATCCCTGATTGGCATTTACAGTACATAAAAGAAACTTTATACAGGGTGAGGTTTCATCATTCCTTCCGGGAAAACAGGTATGGGATTTTTTAATAAGCTATTCGGTAAAAAGGAAAAAGAAACACTGGATGAAGGGTTGAAAAAAACCAAACAGGGTTTCTTTGAAAAAATCA
>DAORJS010000177.1:0-5854 GCA_035439185.1 Chitinophagaceae bacterium | reverse complement strand
ACAGGCATTCACCCATTGCAGATAATGCCCTTCCGGCACTCTTTTAATAGTAGGCTTCGGCATTGTTTTTTCTTTCATCAATTTGGTTGGCAGCAGTCTTGGGTTACCACCATAGCAATCAATCAGCATCTTACCCTTTGTTCCAATCAACAATACTCCACCATCCCAGTTACCAAAAGCTTCTTCCGGTAATAATTCGGCGGGTCTTTCCGGAAGCAATCCACCATCATACCAGGATATCTTGATTTTCTTACCAGGTTCTTTTTTATCCGGATAAGTCAGGTGAATAATAGAAGCCGGCGGACAGGCATCGGTATTCTGTGTATCATTCCACATTTCTTTCCAGATGGTGGCCACACTGCATTCTGCAGATTCGGGATAATCAACCGGCAGGATGCGATAAATCGGATCCATGATATGACAGGCCATATCACCTAAGGCACCGGTTCCATAAGCCCACCAGCCTCTCCAGTTAAAGGGAAGGTAGGCAGGATTGTACTCAATGGCTTTGGCAGGTCCCTGCCAGAGATCCCAATTCAATTCACTTGGAATTTCAAATTTTCCGGTTGGCGTTGGAATCCCCTGCGGCCATACCGGCCGGTTGGTCCAGGCCTTGGCTTCATATACTTTTCCGATCATGCCCGCATCCACCATTTCTTTGGCTTTGCGCACTCCGTCACCTGATCCGCCCTGGTTCCCCATTTGGGTGACCACTTTGTATTTTTTAGCCGCTTCTGTCAGCATACGGGCCTCATAAATATCGTGGGTCAGTGGTTTCTGGGTGTACACATGTTTGCCCAGTTGCATCGCCGCAATCGTGGCTACCGCATGGGTATTATCCGGAGTGGAGATGCTGCAGGCATCAATATTATTTTTTTCTTTCTCCAGCATTTCCCTGAAATCATGATAATAGGTTGCTTTGGGAAAATTCTCCCTTGATTTTTTTGACTCCCGGTCATCCACATCACAAAGCGCCACAATATTCACTTTCGGACTCTTGGCAAATTCAGCCAGATCACTGGCTCCCTTCCCTCCGGCTCCGATGCCGGCAATATTGAGTTTGTCACTGGGTGCAATAAAACCACGACCGAGTACATGGCGGGGAACAATGAAAAAAGCAGCCCCGGTAATACCGGCATTGCGGATAAAATTTCTTCGGGTTACTGATGATCCTTTTTTAACAGGTGTCATATGGCGAATTTGAAATCAAGATACTTAGAAATTAAATACAGCGACACCTGCATTTTACTTTTAGTTATCAGACATCAGCATTTTTCATCATCCGTCAGCCATGATACCATCTGTTCAATTTTTATTAATTTACTATCATGATCAGCTGGAATGATTTTGAAAAAATTGATATCAGGGTGGGTACCATCCTTGAAGTACAGGCTTTTCCAAAAGCACGGAAACCAGCCTGGAAATTAATCCTTGACTTTGGTCCCGAAATCGGCATTAAACAGTCCTCTGCCCAAATCACGGTGCATTATGAGGCAGCAGATCTGATCGGCAGGCAGGTAATTGCGGTGGTGAATTTTCCTCCAAAACAGATCGCTGACTTTATCAGTGAATGCCTGGTACTCGGTGTATATGATGAATCGAATGCTGTAATTTTACTGAAACCGGACTTACCGGTTTTAAACGGACAAAAGATTGGCTGAAATTTATCATACCTATTATCAGTCACCCGCCGGCCTCCTCAGGATCAGCGGTACGGCTGATTATATCAGTGAAGTCCATTTTCATGATTCGCTTGAAAAAATTCCCGCCCGGAAAAAACAGGTTCCTCCACTGCTGATTCAGTGTATTGAACAACTGATCCAGTATTTCAACGGAGAAAGAAGAGTCTTTGAATTAGTGCTGCATCAGGAAGGCACTCCCTTTCAACAGGAAGTATGGAGTGAGTTAATCAGGATCCCCTTTGGTAAAACCATCAGCTACCTGGAACTGGCCCGCCGTACCGGCGATACCAAGGCCACCCGTGCTGTAGCCAATGCCAATGGAAAAAATAATATTGCCATCATCGTGCCCTGTCACCGGGTAATTGGCAGTAATGGTGACCTGATCGGTTATGCCGGCGGTTTATGGCGAAAGAAATGGTTACTGGAGTTGGAGAATAAAGTAGCGTACGGTGTACAAACCTTATTTTAATTCTGTACTGGTAAACGCAAAGGGCAGTAAATCGGCTGCAGTCCTGATGATATAAATATGTCCTTCCATGCCCCCCAGTATAAGCCGGATCGGCTGTTTCATTCTTGATTCATATTCCAACAGCGCCTGACGACACATCCCGCAGGGAGAAATCGGATGATCACTCAGCACTTTGGCCCCCTGGTAACTGATGGCCATGGCCCTGATGGGTTCATGGAGAAATTGATTGGCAGCGGTTCCCAATAAAACTCTTTCTGCACAGGTACCCACGGGATAGGAAGCATTCTCCTGATTGGTTCCCACCACCACCTGTCCATTGTTTAATAAGGCAGCGGCTCCTACCTTGAATTGGGAATAAGGGGCATAGGCCTGTTTACTGATCTCCCGGGCCTGTTGCAATAAAGCCGCATCAGCAGCATCCAGCTCGGAAATATCATTGTATTCTTCGTAAACAAGTTCCGTTTTCCTTTCCATCATCGCATAAATTACGTCAAAACTTCGAAAGAATCAAAGAGGTTGTACCATATCATTGTAGCTTAGGGTTAGCCACGAAGGCACAAAGACACGAAGAAATAAATCTATATTTTCCTTTTCTTGGTGTCTTTGTCCAAAGGACTCTTCGAGTGACTTTGTCCATAGGACCCTGCGGGTGGCATTTTTTTAAGAAAGCCTCTGAGGCTTATCTGACGATTTTAAAGAAGCGTTTCCAGCGCGGACCACCATCCCAGCTGAACCAGATCATCCAGGCCTTACCAACAATCCTGTCTTCAGGAACAAATCCCCAGAAACGGCTGTCCTGGGACCGGTGACGGTTATCACCCATCATCCAGTAATAATCCATTTTAAAAGTATAGGTTGAAACCTCTTTTCCATCGAGGTAAAACTTCCCATCCTTCATATAAAAATCATTCTTCTCATATACCTGAATCGCTCTTTGATAAATGGAATAGGTACTATCGTTCAGCGTAATTGTTGCGCCTTTTTTAGGAATCCATATCGGACCATAATTGTCGACACTCCATTTGTATTTCCAGACAAATGGCTCAAATGCCGGATTATAACTTGCGATTGTGTCCAGCAAAAAGTGCATTTCCTTCACCAGTCCTGATTGACGGAGCTTGTCAGCTGATTTTGTAGTCAGATTAATCCGATATTTATTATTCCCCTGTATCGTTGTTTCATCAGCGTTATATAGATCAATCTTAAATTCAGATTTCGCAAAATCCGCATCTAATGCCTGGGTTGTTTCAATGTAATAATCCATTTGTGCGTCCGGGGGCATCACCTGCTTCTTTCCATCGATATATACTTCCCCTTTATCCACCCTCAGTGTTTCGCCAGCTACAGCGACACAACGCTTGATATAATTATCCGTTTTATCTGCAGGATGAATGGCCAATGGATACTGATCTGGATCGGCCAGTACAATTTGTCTTCCTTTATCCATATCACCACCACCCTGTTCACGGCAAACCTGATAGTAAGGAACTTTTGATTGATAGTCCGGCAGATTGATCACCGTATCTCCTGCGGGGAAATTAAAGACCACACAGTCACCTCTTTTAACCGGTGAAGCAAACCAGCGGGTATAAGGTATCTTAATCGCTTCGGAATAAGATTTACTGCTGGAACCAAAGGGCAGATAATTATGTACAAAAGGAACGGAGAGTGGTGTATTCGGAATACGGGGTCCATAACTGAACTTGCTCACGAATAAAAAATCCTTCACCAATAAGGTCTTTTCCATCGAAGGAGAAGGAATCGTATAGGCTTCAAAAACAAAAGTGCGGATCAGTGTGGCGGCCACTACAGCAAAAATGGCAGCATCCACCCATTCTCTCCAGCTTTTCTTCTGGTGCTTCTTAACTGCAGCCGGACCAATAAATGAAGGATTTTCTTTATATGCCAGATAAGGAAAATAGAAGGGAGCAAACAAAGAAGCCATGGTATGCTGACCGAGGGAGAATCTGCCAAAGGTTTTTACAAACTCAATAAAGATACCAGGTGTAATAAACCAACCCACTACGGGAATCAATTGCCAGAACACCCAATGGGTAGGTCTCTGGGCTGCTTTCTGCATTTCCCAGGTATTGTAAAAAGGAACATAGGCTTTCCAGGCAGCAATACCTGCTTTAGGAAACAATTTGGCCAGTCCAAAGGATGGCAGGAAAACCAATAGGGTTCCGATCAGGTAAACGATAAACATTTGGTTGAGGGGCATGGGCCTTTTTTTAAAGCGGTCAAAAATATCATAATTATCTGCCGCTTAAAATTTTAAGTAAAAAAGTTTTGTGAAACGGCGGCCAATGGCAGGTATTGACCGGTTAACGGGTCAATTGTTACCTGAAATTCTTTATTTGGGCATTACATAACTTCTGATATCCTCATCGGTGATGGTTTTACCCGATAAAATGACCAGTCTTTCCACCACATTACGCAGTTCCCGGATATTACCGGTCCAGTTGTACTCCTGCAAAAGAACAATTGCTGCCGGATCAATGGGTTTTACGGCAATGCCATAATCTGCACAGATATCTTTCAGGAACTGATCCACCAGCATCGGAATATCATCTCTGCGGTCGTTCAGAGAAGGCACGTGGATCAGGATGACACTCAACCGATGATAAAGATCCAAACGGAAATTCTTCGCTTCCACTTCTTTTAAAAGATCTTTATTGGTGGCTGCAATCACCCGTACATCCACACTGATATCTTTATCGGCCCCAACCCGGGTGATCTTTCCCTCCTGCAGTGCCCGTAATACTTTTGCCTGGGCACTGGCACTCATATCCCCGATTTCATCCAGGAAGAGGGTACCGCCATTGGCTGATTCAAATTTGCCGATTCTTTGTTTGACAGCCGAGGTAAAGGAGCCCTTCTCATGACCAAAGAGTTCACTCTCGATCAATTCAGTAGGGATGGCTGCGCAGTTGACTTCCACGATAGGACCGGATGCCCGGTTACTTTTTTCATGCACCCACCTGGCCACCAGTTCCTTTCCCACTCCATTTTCACCCGTGATCAGGATACGGGCTTCTGTCGGCGCCACTTTATCAATGGTTTCTTTAATTTTTTTGATGGGGGCAGAATCCCCGATCATCTCCTGCACCCGGCTCACTTTTCTCTTCAGCACTTTGGTCTCGGTTACCAGGTTGCTTTTATCCATCGCATTGCGGATGGTAATCAGGAGACGGTTCAAATCCGGTGGCTTGGAGATATAATCATAAGCCCCTTTCTTCACCGCTTCAACAGCGGTTTCAATATTGCCATGTCCCGAGATCATGATAATGGGAATATCCGGGTTGCTCTCCCCTGCTTTCTGCAGGAACTCGATCCCATCCAGTTTGGGCATCTTGATATCGCAAAGCACGAGGTCGTAGTTCTTTTCCTTGAATTTTCTCAATCCTTCTTCTCCATCCGCCGCTTCTTCAATTTTATACCCTTCAAAGGATAAAATCTCCGTCAGGGTTTTCCGGATCGCCTTTTCATCATCTATGATCAGTATATCAGCCATTATCAAACAGGTTTAAAAACAAAAATAGCGCATTTGACATGCATGGAACCGGGGAAGGGAGGGCCTGTGGGAAAAATAAAAGGCCGGGTAGAAACCCAGCCTCGTTTTAAAATCCAATATCCTATGAAAAACCGTAACAAAGATGCAGCTTCTTACGCGAACCGATGCACGAAAACAGAAATATATTTT
>DAORJS010000176.1:0-5886 GCA_035439185.1 Chitinophagaceae bacterium | reverse complement strand
ACAAACTCCATGTGAATTGCGGCACCGAAGCCGTGGCCAAGGCCTTACAGCATAAAATCATCAGGCTGGATTAAGCACTCTTTTTGTTCTGTTTCCGGTTTGCATTTTCTATTCGTGAAAGCGTGTTAACATCTTTCTGCTGTATCAGGCAGCGACCTACCCGATTGTGTAATTGTCCGGCGTGGAAAGGTTGCTGAATTTTATACTGTTATTATCACACGCTTATCAAAATAAAAAATATGAAAAATGTAATCATCATGCTGGTACTGCTTATGTTGGGCAGTCTGGCACAGGCCCAGGGGAAAGACACTGTTAAAATCACCGAAAGTTGGGTAGAGAAAAAACCTATTCCTGTAGACAATCTCTCCATTGAAATCAGGGATATTGAGGTATTTGAGTTTCCTAAATTCAAAGGCCGGTCCGGCCGCTTCCGTCAGGCAGGTGGTAAACTGATTCCGCCTTTTAAGGCTGGCAATGTTTCATTCAGGGTGCCGGAAGGAAGAATAGTGTATATCCGTCGGTGCATCAGCGATTTTCCGGATGAATCAGCTTATACAGGTTCAGTTGCTTCTGCTGACCTGACCAAAGTATGCGGTATCCGTTCTGATGATCTGGTATATGTATATGTTCAGTTCAATGGTATCTCCACAACGATTCATAACAATGACTGCAAGCGTTTCTTTGGCAGCCTGAAAGTAAAGATGTATGAATCTGCTCCAGATGGTGCGGCACAGGTATTACATACTATGACGGCCCCTGCTACATTTCGTCCTGATGCTTTTACTTTCCAGGCATTCTCTCATCCCAGTTCTGCTTCCGCACCAAGATTAGGTAACCTCGTACATAACGGCAGTCCCGCAACACCAGCACCCAGTGCGGTTGTATATGTTGCCGGTGGTGGTGGTGAAGCGGTTGCCAAATTCGCCATTGGTGCCAGTGCGGTTCGTGACCGGAGAGCCGGACTAACTATCAATGCCGACCTGGGCTCTGCTCATAAAACCTGTGATCTATGCGATGATTTTTCATCCAATGTGCGGATGACCGCACCAGTAAATAAATCATATCCCTTTAACCGTGCAGATACCGAGGGAAGAATTTTAAATGCAACCAATAACCATGTTACGATGGGTCCTTTAAAAGCCAGAGGTTCCAGAGATGGATCTGCGATCACTGCATCAGGTGGTACCTTCCTGGATTTCTATGCTCATTTTACAGTAATCGGACTCTAATAATAAAAATTTGCGCCAACTGATGACGATATTATATGGCTGGCTGGTATTTGGTACCAGCAACTTCATCAATCCGGTGATAGCTGTTAATGCACAGACCCACAAACCGGTTTCAATGAGCTATATCGAACAGCAGGCCGACCTGCGGGTCGCAGAACTGAACCTGGTCTCAGTTACTAGGAACGACAGTAAAAAGGAAATTCGAATCCAGGTACTGATTCTGGTAAAAAATACCGGTACAGCTGCCTGTGGCCCATTTCAGATCAGTGGCTATTATCAGCCGGGGAATACTCAAAAGGAAACCAGGTGCCGGGAATCGATAGAGGTAACAGGACTGGCACCTGGTGCATCCTTTGTAAAAGTTTATATTTTCAATGAGCCGGAATCAGTTTTCAGAGAACCATTTTTTTCATTTCGGATAAAGGCAGATGCCGGAGATCGGTTATCCGAAAAATCAAAGCAGAACAATTATTCCGACTGGCTGCGTTTACAAAAACCTTTGTAGAAATGGCGGGTCAGGTCGATTTATAAACAGGATTTAATACTTACTTTGTTATAACAAGTAAAGACAATGAAAAAAACAACCGCTCTAACCCTGTTATTTTTTACACTGGCTTGTATTGCCTATGCTCAACCCATTCAGCCATTTCAACCTAATGCCCGCTGGGGTGGCCGAACCGTGGCCATTGCTGTTCATCCTGTTTTTGAAAATGAACTGATCGCCGCATCCGCCACCGGTGGATTGTTTAAAAGCACCGATGGTGGTAATAACTGGCGGCATCTTGATAATTGTCCGGTCTTTACCATGATGGATGTAAAATATAACCCCATGTTTCATGATGCCGTTATCGCAACATCCCTAGTAGATACGGACACCACCCACAAAATTGGTATCTGGTTAAGTTTCGACAGGGGTGAAACCTGGAGTCAGCTCGATGTACCATTTCCGGTTCCGGCAAGAGACAGGAGTAATTATAATAGTCGACTTTCCGGCTATGGTATCAGCTTTGACATGAACGGCGTGGCCTATGTGGGCACCGATTATGGGGTGGCAGTAGGCAAGACCAGTCACCGGCGCTGGGAATTCATGTTATTTGATAACAGTGTGCCCGTAGCGCCAGATAAATTGCAACAGGCTGTATTTTCTGTCAATGCTTTTAACTCAGGCAAGATGTTGATTGGTACCCGAAGCGGTGTTTATTATTGCCGGGATGCTTACCTGCGCTCGGGTTTCCGGAAATCATCTACTGATATTTCTTTCTGGGATGGAGTTACACATGGGATTTCACGCTCTCCCTATAATGAGAAAGATTTTTTAATTACACCCAATGAAACCGATCTGTTGAGTACGGCAGACACCGGTCGTTTTTTTATTAGCCGGCCTTCACCTCCCTTTGATCGCACCTCCCGGATGCCGGTTGTGGCCATGGTGAAATCTCCCGGCCGGCCGGATTATGTCGATATCTATGTACATAAAGTAAAGCTGTTCAGGAAAACCTGTCACCGCGATGAATTAAATATCATGGCCAAGGCATGGGAACAATTAAACCTGCAGCATGATGATATGTCGGGTTATGCGATTGTTCGCGATGAATTAAAATATATCACCGGGGATGGGGGCATCTTCAAAAAAAGTGGTGATTCCTGGAATAGTATTGGACATGGCCGCGGCGGATACCAGGCTTTGCAGATCTACCAGGTATGGGGACAGAAAATTGCTGATCCAAGTGCCATTAGCACCGGCACTCCGGGAACACCCGGTACGATTGTTACCCCGGGTTCATCCGGTACAGTATTTACCGGCCGCCCCCAGATTGATTATTATTTTGGAACACAGGATAATGATATCTGGATGTCGAGAAACGGGGGAGATGCCTGGGGGCATTTTCTGGGGGTAGAAGGCTCCGGCTTTGATGGGCCAAGAGTCGTGAGTAATGCGGTTTCCAGGAACCTGGTTTATGTAGATAATAGTGCAGGCGTAAACCGCTATTGTGATGCTGGCTACCTGATGAAATATACCTGGCCGGATCCGGGTAAACCATCCGGCAATCCAAAATATGCGGGCAATGGCGCTTACCTCCAGATATATATTGATACACTCAATGGAGATATTCGGGTGATGCAAAGACGCTGGGGAACTTTCACCCGTTGGGAAAAGCTGGCAACCATTCAGGGATACAATTTGTGGCAGGGAGAGAAAGCCAGTACAGGAGAAGCATTCACCATGTATTTTCCGTATAGCAGGGCACTGGCTTCAGTCACACCCACCGTTCCCAATATCGGATTGATAAGGTTGCAGAAAAAAATCAATCCAGACCGAACGGTGAGTTATGATTTAACAAGTATGGATACGGTAAGTACTATGGGTAGTTTGATGATCTATGGCGCCGATTTTTCCTGGCCGACCGTGTATGGATTTGATCATAATAATCCTAATAAGCTGCTGGCACCAGATGTGATGAATAAAGTAATGAAGTGGAGTACTGACGGTGGATTGAGCTGGCAATCCGATATCAACCTGACCAACCTGATCACTGAACGAGGCCGTTATTCTTTTTTTGATTCGCCTACGAATTTTCAGGTGTGGACGGTCAGCTTTAATCCCGATGACAGCCGGCAGATCATCATCGGTACCAAGGATGCCGGATTATTATATACCAGTGACGGTGGATCGAGATGGTGCCGTATTCCCGGTTCAAAACTGATTCCAAATATCACTTCAGCCTGGTGGGATTTTGATGGAACAGTTTTAGTCAGTAGCTATGGTCGCGGTTTATGGAAATTCAAGCCAGGCAATTTTACTCCGGCTGGAGCAGATTGCAGTGTAACGATTTTTGCCCACAGTGCCTTCAACGTTTTCCGCAAAGTGGGTGACCTGCCTTTTATATTTAATCAGGCGGGCAACCGGATTGATACGGCTGAAAAGTATATTCCCCCGGTGATAACCTTACCGGCTGCCGGTATGAACAATATTCCAGTCGCCGGTATCATTTCAACAACCATGCGTAACGGACAAATGGTGGTAGGGGATGATGGCCGTGTTATCGTAACAGGCAGCGGATTCTCAGCAAAAGGAATAGTATACATTGAATTCAAAGGGAAGATGATTGCAGCAAAAGTTCCCGTATCCAAATCAGGAACGATACGTTACCCGATTATCTTCAATCAATCACCAGGTATTTACCAGTTATTTGTGATACAGGAGCTGAATGGAAAAAGAACGAGAACTCCCTTACAACTCAAAGTACCGCTGACTGATAAATGATTAATCGGGCAAATTTGAGCACTGCCCTGGTAGTGAAGGAAAATATTTTGTCAATGGAAATCAGGACTATGAAAAGAATATTTCTCTTATGGTTGCTGCTGACAACATTTTCAACGGGCCGATCGCAATTCGCCAGTTCGGAAACAGTGAGTAATATCCTCGATATTCCGGTACTCACCGGTGCCAGTCGCAGCAGTGTAATTCCCGCCAATGCAGGTACACTTTGTTTTGACCGAATGCTGGAATTAATCAGTATGGATGCACTGGGCAGGGAACTTGAAACCAAATTGTACATCAACAGCCAGCTGGGTTATTTTGGCTATACACAAAACTTAATTGGCAGCAGCTTTGGATCGGTCAGCAATCCGGATGCAGATGGTTTTCGTTTTACTTTGGTTTCTCTGGAGGGGAATACTTATGTGTACCTGACTTCCATCAGTGGCGGGAGGATGAAGAAAAGGGTGATCACACACAATTCAGATTTTTATCATACTGCCAACAGTGGATTTTCTCAACCAGGCAGTATTCGTAAAACAACGGAGACGGGAACTTATGGCCATCGCCGCAGTGCCTTGCTGCAAACCACAGTTTATACAGCCCTGGGGGGAGAAGTAAAATATCATATGGTTGGCAATACTTATCCGGAGGAGTTAAGCACTGGTGCATCAACCAGGTATCTTGGTTATGGCGGAGTGGGTTTTGTTTTGTTAAATAGTAAAGTATATCTCTCGATGGCGATGCTAGCAGGAGGAAGAGAACTGGTATCAGTAAAAGTGGTACGTCTCGAAGAGCATTGTTTTAATTCAGCAGCATTTGAAAAAATGGAAGATGAAATCTATGAGAAGGGGATGACAAGGATTCGGAAAGAGCGGGATAAGCTCCTGCGTTCTACGGGTATCAGCGGACCCTGTGCCAGTCATGACCTGACCATCAAAAATTACCGCATGGCCATGCTTGACCGGGAAGAACAATTACTGGAAAAATCCGTACTGGGCAACACTCTCACTGATCCTGTGGCTGATGCAGCGATGGGCGGATTGGTGAATACAGAATCGCAGATGCAACTCATGGTATATGAACAGGAGAAAAAAATCTGCCGGGCCGAATATGATTTAACGAGGAGCAGTCATCCCGATGAGCTGTCCAGGCAAAATCTCGATTGTTACCGTCGTCAGCTTAACCAGATGTTGTTGAATCTTGCGGAAATGAGAACGGTAGAAACGCGATTCCCTGGTAATCAGGGTAAGCAAATGCAGGAGCGGTCCCGTTTATTAATGAATGTTCCGCCCTGTCATTAAAAAGAAAAGGGCCACCAGGGCCCTTTCATAATTACAAGCAGTTGGTTTATCCCATATTATGAAACACTTTCTGCACATCATCATCCTGCTCCAG
>DAORJS010000175.1:0-5911 GCA_035439185.1 Chitinophagaceae bacterium | reverse complement strand
TTATTTACTCCAGCTTAAAATAACCCAATGAAAAAGATATTTCTTATTTTATTGCTTAGTTCATTTTTTACAATTCATTCTTCAGCCCAAACATCGAAAAAAGACTTTGTCGGCTATTGGACCTCCATGGCTACAGAAATGGTGCTCTGGATCGATAAGAATGATCAATTGCAGGTTGTATCCTGGGGCACCCCAAGCCATTTAGAACTCGAAATACTCAGTCTGACATTAGAAAAAGATACATTAAGTATCAAAACACGTTTTAAAGAAAAAAACTGGGTGGTAACTTCTGCTTTTACCCTGGTTGATGAATTTAATATGGTCGCCAGGATCAGCGGTGATGGCGAAGGTACTGTTGCCTATAAAAAGATAAAATAATTACTCTTTACTTCTCTACATGAGTATCACTTACACTAAGACAGTTAAGGAAGATTTAGAACACTTTTTCCAATTCCAGCTTGACCCGGCTGCCAGTTATCTGGCAGCTTTTACCCCCAAAGATCCGACAGACAAAACTGCCTATATCGAAAAGTACACGAAGTTCCTTTCCGACCCAACCATTACCATGCTCACCATTAAAGTGGATGGCATTATTGCGGGCAGTGTAGCCAAATTTGTGACAGATGAGGAAGCGGAAGTAACCTACTGGATCGACAAAAAATTCTGGGGACAGGGCATTGCCACAGCTGCTCTTCAGGAAATACTAAGGATTGAACAGGCAAGACCTATCTACGGACGTACTGCATTTGACAATTATGCCTCTCAAAAAGTACTGGAAAAACGCGGTTTTGTAAAGATTGGAACGGATAGCGGTTTTGCCAATGCCCGGCAGACAATCATTGAAGAATTTATTTATCAGCTTACCGGTGAAGAATAAATCCGGATTAAATAAAAGCGTCATATTGCTTCCCTTCATCGGAGCCCTGGCTTTTGTGAGTTTATATCTCATCGCCACATTTTATTACCCGGGGGGTTCTCAGCATGATCCCAATGCCAGGGGATTTAGCTGGCTCCATAATTACTGGTGCAACCTGCTGAATGAACAGGCCATTAACGGACTTAATAATCCGGGACGGCCCATTGCTATGGCAGCCATGCTGGTGCTTTGCTTTTCGCTGGCTGTTTTCTGGTACCTGTTTCCCATCATTACCCGCCTGAATAAAACCCTTCGATTGCTCATGCAGATCGCAGGTGGTTTATCAATGCTTACAGGTTTTTTTCTTTTTACCAGTCAGCATGATTTGCTGGTGAACGCCGCCAGTTTTTTCGGACTGATTGCTACAGTGATTACATTGATCAGGATGTATCAGTTGAGATTGACCGGCTTATTCAGGCTGGGTATTTTCAATGTCGGTCTGGTTTTGCTAAATAATATTCTTTATTATGGAAACGGATTAAGGACTTATTTACCCGTTGTACAGAAAATTACATTCCTGTTTTTCCTTATCTGGGTCTGCTTATGTTGTATTCAGCTGTACAAGGCGCAAAAAAAAGTATAATCAGCTTAGCCAGGCTTTCAATTTCAGCTCCCTATCGGTTATTTTCCTCCTTATTATTCTGATCTTTTTGCTATTCCGCCTCGTCATTTTATTCTTACTTTCCCTTTACATTCTTTAACTTAGGTAAACAAAAACCAACGCTGAAATCACTGGAAACATATTTTCTCGGCAAAGGGTTGCCCATGCAGGCAATTGAAACTATTACTGCGTCCTTTCAAACCAAACGGTTACATAAGGGAGAATATTTTATAGAGGAAGGGCGGACGAGTAAGTACATGGGGTTCATTACACAAGGGCTCTTTCAATACTATTACCTGAAAGATGGCAAAGAGATTACAACTTATGTAACCGGCGCCCATGCATTCCTGCTCTCCCTGAGCAGTTTTTTCAAACAAAAACCCAGCTTTGAAAACATCAGGGCCATGACAGATGCAACAATACTGATCATCCATTACGATGAAGTCATGCGACTCAAAAAAGAGAATGAAGCCTTCCGTGCCTTTTATATAGCAGCATTGGAAAATCTGGTAGTCAGTATGGATGATACCCGTACCAATCTGATTATTCTGTCTGCCGAAGAACGTTATCAGCTTTTATTAAAGAATGAACCAGACCTAATCCGGCAGATGCCCCTTCAATACCTCGCTTCCATCCTGGGTGTTACTCCCAGGCACCTGAGCCGTATCCGGCAAAATATCTCCTGAACTGATTTCTGGACATTTGTCCGGTTTCCCTTCTCCCTTACTGTTCATCTTTGTGTGGTCAACAAAAACCAACCAACAAATGAAAAAACAAAAAATTACCGGCTGGCTGCTCATCTCTGGCGCGGCGGGAGTATTTATCCCCTATACCATTCTCAGCATCATATTTAACTACCCGGATGTATTAAGACAGGAACCTGGCAGCATCCTTACCCAATTCCATCATGGAGGCAATGGGTTGATCGGTACCTGGTTTGCCTTTGCCATCCTGGGCCTTCCTCTTTTACCAGCTTATCAATTGATCGGGCAACAAGCTGAGAAACACTCCATCTGGGCAAAAACGGCTACGATGCTTGGTGTTGCCGGTCTGATCGTTCAAATGATCGGATTACTTCGCTGGACCTTTGTAGTACCGGTATTGTCGGAACAGTATGTCAATACCACGGATCCCGCCATCAAGGCTGCTGCCATTTCAAGTTTCAGTACCCTGCATCAGTTTGCCGGGGTCTTGCTGGGCGAACACCTGGGTCAGTTATTCACCATTATCTGGACTATCATGATTTCCCTGATCCTGATGAAAGCAAAATTTTTCTCCCGATGGATGGGATGGCTGGGGATCATCAGTTCACTGATTTACTTGCTGGCTCAGGCTGACTTATTCGCTACAGTCATCCCAGGTTTTCCGGTTTGGGAGATGGCTGGATTTCTTGGCAGCACTTTATGGCTGATCTGGTTAATAATAACAGGTATCCTGATGATCCGGAAAAAAACCGGTTTTGAATAAGTTTTTAAAAGAAGCTGTATGACAAATCCGGTGATTAAAAGAAAAATCCGACAGATACTTCCCTATGGTATTATCTGGTTTATTGCAGGGATGGTATACACTTTACTTGAAAGGGGATTGCTGGGTTCTTCGGAACAATACCAATCCACGGGAAATCCATATAATTTTTCCCGCAACCTGATGATCACTCCTTTCGCTGCACTATTCATGGGGTTACTGATGGGGATATTGGAGACAATCTACCTGAACAGGAGGCTGAACCAATACACCCTTGGTAAAAAAATACTCTACAAATCCCTGATAGATCTTTCCGTGATACTGGTATTTATTGTGGTCACCACTTTGATTGCTAATTCGCTGGAACTGGGTGTTTCGCTGCTGGACGAAAAAGTGATCGATTTTCTCACCGCATTTCTGGGTAATTATGCTTTTATCAGTGTATCACTGTACATGGTACTGATCATTGTAATTACCCAGTTTTACATGGAAGTCAGGGAATATATCGGGCCATCCGTATTGGCCAATTTCCTTACAGGCCGCTATCATCGTCCGATTGAAGAAGACCGGATTTTTATGTTCCTGGACATGAAATCTTCCACCCTGATAGCTGAAAAACTGGGGCACCTGCGGTATTTTGACCTGTTGCGTCAGTATTATGCTGATCTCTCGGATGCAGTGATTGAATACGAAGGCGAAGTGTACCAATATGTGGGTGATGAAATGGTGTTAACCTGGAACATGAATAAAGGCCTGCAAAATAATAACTGCCTGCAATGCTTCTATTCCATGAAAAAAAGCCTGCAGCAGCAAAGCGATTATTATAAGAAAAAATTCGGAGTTGTACCCGGTTTTAAGGCAGGTATGCATTGGGGCCGGGTTACCACGGGTGAAATCGGGGTTCTCAAAAAAGAAATCATTTTTACCGGTGATGTGCTGAATACCACTGCCCGGATTCAATCACTTTGTAATGATTTCAAGGCTGATTTATTAATCTCCGGCGAATTGATTTCAAAACTGAATGAAGAAAAGGAATACCCCTTTCATTCACTAGGCATCCATCCACTCCGTGGCCGTGAGGAACCGGTACAGTTATTTACCGTCAAATAAATTCTGTTCCGTTTTAACCAGTTAAAAAATCAACTATTGATTTAAATAAAAAAGCCGCTTCTGTTACAGAAGCGGCTTTAATAATTTGCTTATTTCAATTCATTTCAACGTAAACCCTTCCAGAAACTTCGTATTGAAGTTGCCACTGCGGAAGCGTTCGTCCTGCATCAGCTGCAAATGGAAGGGAATCGTGGTCTTCACCCCTTCAATCACATATTCGCTCAATGCGCGGTACATGGTTTGAATGGCTTCCTGTCTGGTTTGAGCCACGGTGATCAGTTTTCCGATCATTGAATCATAATAAGGAGGAATCACATAACCGGCATATACGTGGCTGTCCACCCTCACCCCATGACCACCAGGCTGATGTAATACCGTGATCTTTCCCGGAGAAGGCCTGAAATCATTATAAGGATCTTCGGCATTGATCCGGCATTCAATCGCATGCATTTCGGGGATATAATCTTTACCACTGATCCGTTCCCCCATGGCGATCTTGATCTGTTCTTTAATCAGATCGAAATTGATTACTTCTTCAGTTACGCAATGCTCTACCTGGATACGGGTATTCATCTCCATGAAATAGAAATTGCGGTGCTTATCCACCAGGAACTCAATCGTGCCCACACTTTCATAGTTAATAGCTGAGGCCGCTTTCCGGGCAGCTTCTCCCATCCGGGCCCGGAGTTCATCCGTCATAAAAGGTGAAGGCGATTCTTCCACCAGCTTTTGGTGCCGGCGCTGGATGGAGCAATCTCTTTCACTCAGGTGACAAACATTACCAAACTGGTCGCCGGCAACCTGTATCTCAATATGTCTTGGCTCTTCGACAAATTTCTCCATGTAAAGACCATCATTCTTAAAAGCAGCTGCGGCCTCGGCTTTGGCTGAATTGTAGGCTCTCTCCAGTTCGCTTTCTTCCCAAACCAACCGCATCCCTTTTCCCCCACCACCGGCTGTAGCCTTCATCATAATAGGATAGCCGATTTCACGGGCCACGCCAACTGCATGGTCATAACTCTGCAACAAACCTTCTCCTCCCGGTACCACGGGTACACCTGCTTTAATCATGGTTTCTTTGGCAGTGATCTTATCACCCATGGAATTGATCATATCAGGAGTGGGGCCAATGAATTTGATATCATGATCGGCACAGATCTGAGAAAACTTGGCATTCTCTGCCAGAAATCCATATCCCGGATGTATCGCATCGGCATTGGTGATTTCGGCCGCTGCCATCAGGTGAGGGATATTCAGATAAGAATCGGCGCTTTGGGGGCGTCCGATACAAACCGCTTCATCAGCGAATTTTACATGGAGACTATCCCTGTCGGCTGTGGAATAGACCGCTACCGTTTTAATACCCATTTCCCTCGCGGTGCGGATCACACGCAGGGCAATTTCACCACGGTTTGCAATCAGTATTTTCTTAAACATAGATCAAATGTGATAAATGTGGAAATGTGAAAATGTGAGAATGTGGAAATGTGGAAATGTGGGAATGTGGGAATGAAGAGACCCCATTTACACGTTTCACATTACGCTGGTTCAACCAGGAAAAGCGGTTGATCATATTCTACCGGTGAGGCATCATCAACCAGCACTTTTACAATCCTTCCTTTTACCTCGCTTTCAATTTCGTTGAAGAGTTTCATGGCTTCGATGATACATACCACGGTACCTGCAGCTACTTCACTGCCTACATCCACCAGGTTGGGCTTATCGGGAGATGCTTTCCGGTAAAATGTACCGATCATCGGACTTTTGATCGTGATCGTATTAGTGGGTGCAGGTGCAGCTGCTTTGGGTGCTTCTGCAGC
>DAORJS010000174.1:0-5926 GCA_035439185.1 Chitinophagaceae bacterium | reverse complement strand
GGTTTGATTCAGCAGGAATAATTCTTTGTATAACTCCAGCAATTTTTTCAAATGCTTAATGGGTTCAGCCGGCAATTCAGCAATTATGGAGGCAATCATGGTTTCCAGTAAACGGTTATGCTGTGCAGAGATTCTGAACAGGGATTGCACTGCCAGATCATTAAATCTTTTCAGTGGCGCTATTTCAATGACTTCCTGTTTACCCAGAATCTTTCCAAGCAGTGTTGAATCAATTTTGCCAGTTGGAGCATATTGCAACCAGATCTCGGCTGCCATCTGTGCTACCGTTTTATCCGGATAAATTAGAGAAGTGGCCAAAACCAAATGTGCCATTTCTCCCTGCTCCTGCCAGGATTCGTGCAGGAATTGAAGCACTGCTACAAGCATTTTTTTCTGCCCTTCGCCGATATATTCAAAGTTGCGCATACAAGAACGGACAATCGCGGGTAGCAATGCCTCTGCATTGTCCGGCGCCATCAGCAAGGCCCGGCGTATATCATTGTGTTCATTGGAAAAATACTCCGCCCTTATATCATAATACTCATATAAAAGTGGGGCTCTCTTTTTTTCTGCGGGCTTTTCCTTCCCTGTGAGTTTACCCAGCCAGTTCCTGAATACAGTCTTTACTGCTATCGGTTCGGCTTCACTGACCGGTTCATCCAGTAACAGGGATTTGCGATGGTCCTTTACTTTGATCGTTTTCATTTTGTCGCCCTCCCACTTGTATTCACTGCGTTCAAACTCTTCCACCGTCACCTGCCAGTCCCATTGTCCCGTATACTTTTTCAGATCAATATCGATATATCCTCTGGCCCGCAAGGCCTCGGGTAATTGTTTCGGATGATGACTTAATAAAGCCATGAACCAGGCTTCAGGCTGACTGATTTCTCCCTCCGGTGCTGCACCAGGACTCAGAAGGAATAGCAAGATATTTTTCCATTCCCCTCTGATTTTATTGTGAACCAATTCTCTGGCAGCGGTAAGATCCCTCAATTCCACCCGGCCCATGGCCATCCACAGATCGGTTTGGTCGGGCAACTGATCCCGTTCCTGGTAAATCAATACCCGTTGAACCAAAACCAATGGATCAATCAACCCGGGATAATGAGTAGGTGTGCTTAACAAGGGCAGGGTATTCCCGGTTTTGAATTTTTGCAAAACATCATACAGCCAATATTTGCGTGGTTCATAAAACGGATCTTTATAGTAAGTAGACCAGCCTTGAATATAAGAGCTGCTCTCCTCTATATTCATCCATTTACGGGTTTCCTGTCCATCCTGTTGGTTAAATTTTTCAAATACCTGGATCAGTTCCCTGGCGTCTGATGGAAATTTCCTTGACAGGTGAACTGCAATATCTATAAAAAAGACAGCCAGCATATGATCATAGGACCCTTGATTGGAACGGAGACCGCTCCTGATCAGTTGTAATGCTCTTTGAAGAGCTGGCTGTAACTGTGAAAGCAGGCTGCCTTTCAATTCGTGTTGCCATCTCAGCAGCGCATCCGGAAAGAGATCAATATGAAGGGCATCATTATTATCAAAAGCCTGGGCTGCCAGGAACAAAAGCTCATCGGTGTTTTGGATCTGGGGTACCAGTATCCGATCATTGGGGGCTATATCAAAAGCAGAATCAGCAACCTGGCTGGTGGTTGTTTCCTCCTGTTCATTTCCAAGGAAGGCTTTCAAGATAGTAGCTGCTTCGCTTAACAAACCATCCCGATATGACAGCAGGGATGTGCTTGTGGCAGCAGGATCGGCAGATCCATATTTCACAATGATCCGCGCGGCTCTTGTTTGCAATCCTTCATCCGCATGAACCAGGGCCTGTGTACATAGAATAGCTGCCTGAGATTGAAAAGCCGTATGTTTTTTTGCCGTTTGTTCCAATAACATTAGTCCGGCCGTAACTGTGGTTTTGGTCTTGCTGCTTAGTAGCACCGGTGCAGACTGCTCAAGTGCCATCATATCAAAGCCCTTATCTGCACTCAGTTGTTTCAGGAATTGGAGTGACTGGTTCACCACTTTGCTGTGCGGAGAATTCAGGATACCAAAAAGTTCCTGTTGCAGTTCCTTTAATTCAGCTGCTGTGGGAAATAGCGCAGTGAACAGTTCCATAAACCATCCGGAAAGATTCTTATTGAAATTTTTATTAGCGGCCAGCAATGATTCCTGCAGTAACCTCGGACGGTCAATCCTTCCTTCCGCGGCCAATTGAGTGATGGCGGGTATCCACCCGATTTTACCGAGATCAGCATTTTCGCCGAAATGTTTGTATCGCTCGGCCATGTAAATATCAGATTCCTCTTCAAAGAGATACCAGAAATGCTTATGGAGGGTGTCGGGTCTTTTTAATAATAGCGCTGGTTTAAACAGATGCCACCATTTATTTCCCGTTCGTTGTTGTTCAAAAATATAAGGGATCAGGGTTCTTGCCAATAAACGGTGGGAGGGCTGGAGTCTTCCTTCATCCATCAACTGTAATACCAGCTCATACTGTAAGGTGTAAACCATGCTCTCCGACTCGGCTTCTTTATTCAGGAGTTCACTGAACCAGTCGGGATGGTACCAGTCTTTAACTTTACTGAGATGTTCCGGATCAATAATCCAGAAGGCCCTGAACCCTTTCAGGTACTCCGCTTTCGGAAAACAGACATAGGAAGCCAATCCGAGCATATCATGCTGTTTTGTGGTGCCGCGACTGGAATAACTACGTTGATCCGTAGTGACATATTCTTCATAATACTTCTTCCATTTCTTAATAGCCGGTACCAGTGAACGACGCTCTTTTTCCGAAGCCTGTTTCAGCCAGTCGAGTAAACTGGATTCCGCTTCTGTTTTTAGCCACTCTTCAAAAAGTGCTTCGTTAGCCATTATAATTGCTGTTCATTTATTTAAAATCAATAAACGCATTATCCTAACAGAATTTTTTTCTTAACCGCCAATACATGCTTACACAAACCTCTTTCACCCTGGTGGCGGCTGAACCAGGTACAGGTACAACGTTCCTGTTCGCCATCCAGGATAACCGTATGATATACTCCGCTCCCTGCTACTTTGGCTTCCACCCGTTTATCATTACGGAACAGTATCTCCACTTTATTTTCTTCCAGTAATCTTTCTGCATCCTTCATCCGGGGATTGAGACTGAGTATCCTGCTGAGTTTAAATGGAAGGCGGCGGTAAAAGAAATGATTCTCATCCAGATCATACCCCAGTAATCCCATGGCCGATAAACGGCCGGTGATATTATCAATCCGCTGCAGGTCAAGTCCTTCTTCCGCTGCCAGCAAAACCGGATTAAATACCTGGTTGGCATAACTGTATTTATCAACCGCATCAATCCAGGTATCTGGTACATCCTCTATCAGGGATTCAAGGGCAGCCCCTTCTCCGGAAAACCCTCTCCAGCTGTCGCGAGACAAAGAAAGACTGAACCTGATTTTTCCAAAATACAATTGCCAGGTAGTGCTTTGCATTTGCGGATGAGGGAATACACGAAGCTCATCAGCATAAGCCAATAAAGGTTCAATCAGTTTCAACCGCTGTACCCCTCCCACACAAATAGCATTTACTGCTTTGACCGGGGAGAACATGGGCTTATTGCCCCGTACAATGAGGTAATAATCAGTTTTGGGTTTACCGGCAGGAATACTCTGAAACAGCTGCAGGGCCTGTACCCGGTTAAAGGAAAAAACCTGTTCTGCTTCTGCCAGAAATAACTGCACACTGGTCAGTCCTTTGATCCATTTTACCGGCAGGGGAACCTTGCGTTCGGTTATTTTCTCTGTTCCTTTTGATAGGGCCACTTCTTTTTTCCCAACCGAGAGCATCACTTTTTCGTTACGGGCCACCCGGCTCAGTGACGAAATCATGGGTTGGTTAAAATCCACATTGGTGGTTCCGTTCTCCGGAAATTCACCGTCATATCCACCGGGTAATACATCTACCCGGGCATATACACCCGCGCAATGACTGAATCCCTCAAAGCGGATCTTTTCATGTCCTGCCGTAACGATAGGGTCTTTGAGTTTGGCCATTTCAAATGGCGAGAGACTGAAGCTGGATTGCACCACATTGGAAAGGGTTATGAGACAACGGGCCGTGATAAAGGGATCTTCCAGTCTACCCCAGAAAAAACAAGGGGCGTCTTTTTTTTGCACTTCGCTGTACTTGGATAAGAAAAGTTCATCGCCGGAGGCCGATTTCAGCAATGCGGAAGGGTTTTGATATTGATAGGTAATGATGTCGGACATGTATTAAAATTAGAAATAAATACAATAAAAAAAGGGCTTCAGTGAAGCCCTTAATCTGTTGTTGCAAGCGGTTGCTTAACTCAGGTGTTTGCCGAGGGCTTTAGCCACATCGAACATAGAAACCTGTGCTTTACCAGCGAAAACAGCTTTCAATGCAGCGTCGTTATTGATCATGCGACGGTTTTTGCTGTCCTGGAGTTTGTTCTTTTTAATGTGCGCCCAGATTCTTTTTACAGCTTCTGTACGTGCCAGGGGTTTGTTACCTACCACAGCAGCCAGAGCAGCGCTGGGTGTAAGGGCTTTCATGAACGCAGCATTCGGAGTGCGTTTTTTCTTGGGGGCAGCTTTCTTAGCAGCTTTTTTAGGAGCAGCTTTCTTCGCGGCTTTCTTTACGGGTTTCTTTGCAGCTGCTTTCTTCGGAGCGGCTTTTTTAGCGGCTTTCTTTTTTGTTGCCATGTTTGTTGATTTAGAATGTTAACGGGTTTTCTAATGAGCGGTATTGCTAAAATACCTATGCGAATATAGGTTTTTTCAATTCTCCCAATGAAAAATGCATTTTTTTCTTTCCACAGCAGGAATTAATCAGCCTCTTCGGGGATGATTTCGGTCAGCTTTAACAGGTAAAAAATGTATTTGTCCCCCCAATGTGGTAACTTCCCATTTACAAAATTTACCAATGAAAAAGCGCACCTGTCTCCGGCTTACCCCTTTGCCAATATTTCTGTTACTGGCTGTTGTTTTCATAGGGAAAAAGGCCCAATCTCAGACTGTGGATCCGGCATTGATCAAAGCCGCCATTATAGCTAACCAATGGGTTTTCACGGCCGACCGGTCAGATCCCAATATTGGGAGAAACTCCGGTTTGGGTACCGGCTACGAAGTGCGTTGCTCCGGGGACACCGTGGTATCTGTTCTTCCCTATGCAGGTAGTATGCAGGGCCCGGCCCGCTTCCCGGAATCAACCGGGCCATTGGATTTTACCAGTACCGATTTCAAAGTCTCCAAGGTGGAAAAAGGTAATGGCAAATGGATGGTGACCGTAAGAGTCCGGGATCATTATGATGTGAATACGCTCAACTTTACCTTTTTTGAGAATGGAAAAGCATCCCTGGATGTATTACCAACCAACCGGACACCGATCGTTTTTTATGGTTCTGTGACACCACTCCAGTAATTGCAGAATAAAGAAATCAAATCTTATCTGGGAGCGGCTGCCTAATTTTACGTCCCATGCCGCTTTATACCGCCTCTCTTAATTCTGGCAGTAATGCCAATTGCTATTATATCGGTAATAACCGGGAAGCCATCCTCGTAGATGCTGGACTCAGTTGCCGGGAAACCGAAAGAAGGATGCAGCAGCTGCAATTACCAATGGACCGGGTAAAGGCGCTTTTTGTTTCTCACGAGCATGCTGATCATATCAGTGGTGTACCCGGTCTGGCTAAAAAATTCCGGATCCCTGTTTATATTACCGGAGCCACATTAGAAAATGGAAGGATACCGATTGACCCGGAACTCGTACACCCATTTCGTCACAGGGAGAAAATTGCAGTTGGAGGATTACAGATTACTCCTTTCCGGAAAAGTCATGATGCAGCCGATCCCCATAGTTTTATGGTAAGTGCGGAGGGCGTAAATATTGGTATCATAACCGATATCGGTTATGCCTG
>DAORJS010000173.1:0-5928 GCA_035439185.1 Chitinophagaceae bacterium | reverse complement strand
TAAAGATAAAAAAAGCGGCGACTCCGTTGCAGGAGCCGCCGCTTTTTATGTTAAATGAATTTTTCTATCTCATCCTCACAATGGCATCGTGGATAAATCAGGAAGAGAAAGATACACCCGCAGGTAGAATTTCGTATTTCCACCTTCGAATTTCGTACTTCCTAAAATCCTTTCTTATCCTGTGCCCTCTGCATCGGGTTACCAGCCTGACCGCCACCGGTTCTCCGTCCGCCGCCCTGGCCCTGTTTAAACATCGTGAATTTAGAAGGTTCACCAATTGTGTTCCAGCCATTATTGCTGGTATTGATATCTGCTGTTTCTCGGTAAGGATCCAGTTTTACCGAAGCCACTTCTTTGTCTTTAATAAAACTCTTCACCACTTTTCCTTCATTGAGTCTCCAGACCTGGGCAGGTATCTTTTCAATTTCTTTGGTGCCATCTTTATAATTCCATTCGATGATGATCGGCATCACCAGTCCGCCCTTATTGCTGAATGTCAGTTCATACATATGCTTATCACCATATTTTGCCCGCTCTTCCGGGGTCAGGCCTTCAGGCTGACTACCGGGAATGGTTACTATCTGTTTACTGGTATCATACGCTTCAATGCCTCTGGCATAGCGCCAGTAAAAATCACGCATGCTGGTATCGCGGTCGGTTTCAAAAACTATATTCTTGTCCTCCCGGTTGCGGATTTTAGAAATATCATCAAAAGTAGGTACCTGGGGTTTATCCGCTTCTCTTTTGATCGTTGTTTCTTTGGTGGCTTGCGCAACTGCATCGAGATCCGGTCGCGCATACTTCACTGTATCCAATGAAATATCACATACTTCTGTACTGTAGAACCATCCTCTCCAGAACCAATCCAGATCTTCACCACTTGCATCTTCCAGGGTGCGGAAGAAATCTGCCGGTTCGGGATGTTTGAAAGCCCAGCGTCTTGCATATTCTTTGAAAGCATAATCAAAGAGCTCACGACCCATGATGGTTTCTCTCAGGATATTCAAACCTGTGGCTGGTTTGGAATAGGCATTCGGACCAAACTGTACAATGTTCTCACTGTTACTCATGATGGGTTCCAGTTGGTCCTTTGGCAGTTTCATATAATCGGTGATGAAAGTAGCCGGACCACGGCGACTGGGGAATTTATTATCCCAGAGTTCCTCTGTCAGGTATTCAACGAATGTATTCAGCCCCTCATCCATCCAGCTCCACTGGCGTTCATCACTGTTGATGATCATGGGGAAGAAATTATGTCCTACTTCATGGATCACCACACCGATCATTCCGTTCTTCGTGCCTTCACTGTAAGTACCGTCTTTTTCCGTGCGGCCGAAATTGAAACAGATCATCGGGTATTCCATTCCGTTGGCAGCTTCAATACTCTGGGCGACGGGGTAAGGATAAGGGATCGTGAATTTGGAATAAGTCTTGATGGTATGTGCCACCACTTTAGATGAATACTTGCGGTAAAGACCGTAAGCTTCTTTACCATAACCGCTCATACACATGACTCTTTTGCCTTCCACTTTCACTGCCAGTGCATCCCAGATAAATTTGCGGCTGGAGCCCCAGGCAAAATCCCGCACATTATCTGCTTTGAATATCCAGGTCTTCTTTTTGTCGCTTTTTTGTTTTTCTGCTGCTTTTGCTTCATCAAGAGTCACCACTTCCACCGGTTCAGATGATTGCTGGGCCTTGTTCCAGCGTGCCAGTTGTGCAGGGGTTAATACAGCAGGGTAATTTTGTCCTTCCCCGGTACTCATGATCACATGATCCGCCGGAACGGTCATGGCAACTTTGAAATTACCAAAGGTGAGTGCAAATTCACCACGTCCGGTAAATTGCCCTGTCTGCCATCCTTTGAAATCGCTGTACACACAGAGACGGGGATACCATTGGGTCATGGTGAAGATATGATTCCCGTCTTCCGGGAAATATTCATAGCCACCACGTCCACCACGGCTCATGCGGTCTGCAATTTTATAATTCCAGTCCAGTTTGAAAGCAAAACGCTGACCTGCTTTTAATGGAACAGGCAATTCCACCCGCATCATGGTTTTATTGATGGTATATTTTAATGGCTTGCCTGCAGCATCAGTGAGTTTAAGGATATTAAACCCAAATCCGTTATCAGATTTATTTTCCTGTGCCCTTTCGATTTGTTGAGGACTCATATTCCTCGACATAGTATTGCTGGTCTGGTAATTGGCATTGTTCACACTGCTATGCTGATTTTCATCCAGCTGCAACCAGAAATAGGTCAGTTCATTGGGGGAATTATTAAAATAAGTCACTAACTCACTGCCATTCAGTGTCAGGTTTTTTTCATCCAGTTCACATTTGATATCATAATCACAGCGTTGCTGCCAGTATTTAGGGCCGGGTGCACCACTGGCCAGCCGGTACTCGTTGGGGGTAGGAAAAATATTTCCCATCTGCTCAAATTTGTTACCATGGTTGCTGCCGGGATTGTTTTGGGTATTCTGCCCCGATGCCAGCATCATAATTCCCATGGAAGAAAATAATAAAGCTAGTCTTCTCATCTTATATAATATTTTAATGTGTGATGAAGGATCGAAAGCTACCAAATCTAATTGAATCAACACAAAATAAAAGCCGCTCTTGTATGAGCGGCTTAAAGCTATTGAGCAAACGATTTTAAAGATTGATCAGAACCCTTTTTTCTCCATGGCTTTTTGCATCGGATTGATACCGGGGGCAGGCGGTACATTTTGTTTTTGCTTAAAGAGTTTGAATTTGCTGGGTTCTTTAATGGTACCGGCGGTATTGTTGCTTTCATCCACATCGGCCGTCTCTTTATATGGATCCAGTTTAACGGAAGCAATTTCCTTATCCTTCATAAAGGTTTTCACCACATTTTTTTCATTCTTCCGCCAAACCTGGGCAGGAATCCGCTCGATTTCTTTGGTTCCGTCTTTATAAGTCCATTCAATGATAATTGGCATAACCAGCCCGCCCTTATTGGTGAAATATAATTCATACAAATGCTTACCGGCATATTTCGACCGGCCATTTTCATCCAGGGCCTCTGTTTGCGGGCGCATGGTGACGGGATATTTTGTGGTATCATACTTTTCCATATCCCTGGCATATTTCCAGTAAAAATCACGGAGAGAGGTATCCTTGTCTGTTTCAAATACGATGTTTTTGTCCTGTTTGTTTCTGATTTTGGAAAGGTCTTCGAAATCATTGACCGAAGGCCTTGCCAGCGGACGGTACACAGTACTGTCTTTCGTCAGTGCCGGTACGGCTGTTACATCCGGTACGGCATGTTTGACGGAGTCAATCGAAATATCACAGGCATCAGTGCCATAGAACCATCCCCTCCAGAACCAGTCCAGATCTTCTCCGGTTGCATCTTCAATACTGCGGAAGAAATCAGCCGGGGTAGGGGATTTAAAGGCCCAGCGACGGGCATATTCCCTGAATGCATTATCGAAAAGCTCACGGCCCACAATGGTTTCGCGAAGGATATTCAAACCCGCTGCTACTTTATCATAGGCGTTGGCTCCAAAATTGTTGATGTTCTCGGAATTCGTCATGATGGGCTCCAACTGATCCTTGGGTAATTTCATATAATCGGTGATCTGGAAGGGAGGGCCGCCATCGGAAGGAAATTTATTATCCCAAAGTTCCTGTGTGAGATATTGCAGGTAGGAATTCAATCCCTCATCCATCCAGGTCCATTGGCGTTCATCACTGTTCACAATCATGGGGAAGAAAGTATGTCCTACTTCATGGATGATCACAAAGATCGCTGCATTTTTGTTCCCTTCGGAGTAAGTACCATCTTTCTCTGCACGACCCGGATTAAAGGAGATCATCGGGTATTCCATTCCCTGGTTACCTTCTACACTGATGGCTACAGGATATGGATAAGGAAAAGCGAATTTAGAGTAAGTACGCAGGGTATGCGCCACTGCTTTGGTGGAATATTTACTGTAAATCGGATAGGCTTCTTTGGCATAATAACTCATGGCCATGGCTTTCTTTCCTTCAATAAAAGCAGGCATGGCATCCCATACAAAACGGCGGGAGCTGGTCCAGGCAAAGTCACGCACATTATCCGCTTTATAAATCCATGTTTTTTTGGCGGGGTTACTTGTTCTTTTGGAAGCAGCCAATGCTTCTTCCAACGTCACGATCTGCAGCGGCTCTTTAGCCGTTTGTGCTTTCTGCCAGCGGGCCATTTGGGTAGCATTGAGTGTTTGTGCATAGTTCTGGCATTCACCGGTAGCACCCACAATATGGTCGGCCGGAACGGTCATGGCCACTTTGAAATTTCCAAAGCATAGGGTGAACTCACCGGTTCCGGTGAACTGGTGGTTCTGCCAGCCCTGGTCATCGCTGTAGCGGCAAAGACGGGGATACCATTGTGTCATGGTATAGTTATTATTGCCATCTTCCATGAAATGCTCATACCCGCCACGGGCTCCGCCAAAGCGCATGAAATCGCCACGGTTTACAATATTGTAGTTCCAGTCAACCTTAAAGACAAATTTTTGTCCGGGTTTCAGGGGCATGGGCAGATCCACCTTCATCATTGTTTTGTTGATGGTATAGTTGAGTGGTTTGCCTGCCGCATCGGTGAGTTTGGTGATATTCACACCATATCCGTTATCCGATCTTTTTTCTTCAAAACGATCCAGGAATTTATCCGTGGCCTGCTGTGTGGGCATCCGGTTGGATGTTTCGTATCCGGCATTTTTGGTGGTGCTGTGCTGGTTCTCATCCAACTGCATCCAGAAATAGCTGAGTACATCCGGTGAATTGTTGAAATAAGTGATGGTCTCAGAGCCAGTCAATTTGTTACCGGTTTCATCGAGCTCACATTTGATATCATAATCCACCCTTTGTTGCCAGTACTTGGTACCAGGGGCACCGCTGGCAGTACGCTGCTCATTGGGAGTGGGTAATACAGTACCCAATTGTTCAAATTTGTTGGCATGATTGGAATTGCTGTTGTTTTGTATCTGTGCTTCTGCAGCCGATACCAGTAACAGGATTCCGCTCATTGCAATGATCCTTTTCATGGCTTTCGATTTATTGTGTTTAAGATTCATCAAAAAGGGAAACGGTCCAATACCATTTTAAAACTCAGACCGAATGCTGCGGCAGATAAAAAGATCACCCACTCGCGGCGGTTTACTTTCAAAAGACCGGTAAATATAGCGGCAAGGATCAGTAAAACAGCCACCACCACAATCTGTCCAACTTCCAGGCCGATATTAAAGCCCAGCAGGCCCCAGCCAATACTTTGGTCTGATGCCAGCATAAAACGGATACTGTTGGCAAAGCCCATTCCGTGAATCAGGCCGAAAAACAGGGCCAGGAAATAATTGATCCGGATTGTTTTGGCGGTGAATTTTTTCTGAAACAGGTTGCTGATTGCCGTAATGACGATGGTCAATGGGATCAGGAATTCCACCCATTTGCTGCTGAAACGGATCAGATCCAGTACGCTTAAGGCCAGTGTCAGGGAATGCCCGATAGTGAAAGCTGTAACCAGGATCAACACCTGTTTCCAGTCCTTCATCAGATAAATGGCAATCAAAGCAGCAATAAAAAGCTGGTGATCCAAGGCATCCTTACTGATGATATGTTCCCAGCCCAGTTTGAAATAAAATCCTATGTCCTGCATCGTATCAATTAAAATAACCGTCCTTACCATCTGCGGTGCTTTCAACAAAAAGCCCGTTGGGGCATCAAAATAATCCAGACTTTTGTAAATCAGCAAATTATTGTGTCAATGGCAGCATGGTTAAATAAATGGCTTGTTTTAACAGTTTCCCCGCTGTTTTTATTGTTGTCCGGTCATCTGCCCTATTCCCCAGATTCCGGGAGACGCCCTGAGCTCCTGCCGCATCCTTTTCATGTCAGTGTGACTGAAATTACCCATAATGC
>DAORJS010000172.1:0-5935 GCA_035439185.1 Chitinophagaceae bacterium | reverse complement strand
TATCGCGGATTACTTCTGACTCCAGGTGTTTGAGGGTTCCCACCCCGTTCAGGTCATTTACATTTTTGAAGGCGGCGTCTTCCAGTGCATCAAAAAGTACCACCTGTCTTTCGATATATTGTACAAAACGGAAGAGCAGGTCATTGCGTTCCTGTTCGCGGTTATAGGAGGTATGACGTGCAAAGAAATCATCAATGATGGCAGTGGGACTCAGTTTCTTTTTATAGCCTTCCTCGCAGTTATTGGATAACAATGAAAGCAGGATTCCGGTCTTTTCGATCCGGTGAAAAGGCAAAGAAGTAAATAGGCTGTTGTACAGTTGGAAGCGGATACCCACTTCATTGCGGAATTGCTGTAAAGCCCTGTTCGAGGGGTGCACCATAATGTTGATTTTGTGAGATGAACTTTCTACAGCAAGCAGTTCTAAAATTACTTGATTTCGGCTGTTTTGCTGCAATAAAAAAGCCCCGAATCAGATCCGGGGCTTTCCAAAAACAGTGGTTTGTATTATTCGCCTGCTTTATCTTCTGCTGCAGGTGTATCTTCTGTTTTATCAGCCGCCCCTTCTGCCTTTTTCTTTGATGCAGCGGAACGACGTGTTTTCTTGGCCGGAGCTTTTGCTTCTCCCTTACCCTTACCATAGATCTCGTTGAAATCCACCAGTTCGATCATCGCTTTTTCAGCGTTATCACCGGGACGGGCTCCGAGTTTAATGATACGGGTATAGCCACCTGGACGACCGGCTACTTTCTCAGCTACGGTACCAAACAGTTCAGTAACGGCCTCTTTATCCTGCAGGTAGCTGAACACCACACGACGCTGGTGCGTGGTATTAGACTTACCCTTGGTGATCAGGGGCTCCACATATACACGCAGGGCCTTGGCCTTGGCGATAGTAGTAACGATACGTTTGTGTTCGATCAGCTGGCAGGCCAGGTTACTCAAGAGGGCATCCCTGTGGGCCTTGGTGCGACTTAAATTTTTTACTTTGTCTCCGTGACGCATGACTTGTTAATTTGAAAATATGCAAATGTGAGGATGTGAAAATTAAATCACAGATATCCGCACATACATATTTTGGTTTAAAAAATTCGACTACACCGTGTCAGGAATTGTAGTCTACTGTTATCAATTGTTATTACTCCACTTCATTCTCACATCTCCACATTCCCACATTCCCACATCCTCACATTCTCACATTCCCACATTCCCACATTTTCCTCAGAACTCACTCGGATCAATGCCCAGCTTCTGCAGGTCCATTCCGAAATGCAGTCCTCTTTCAGTGAGTACCTGCTCAATTTCAGCCAGTGATTTCTGACCGAAGTTGCGGAATTTCATCAGGTCTTCCTGCTCGTACTGTACCAGTTCGCTCAGGGAGTTGATTTTAGCAGCTTTCAGGCAATTGAAGGCACGTACAGAAAGATCCAGGTCTTCGAGTGGTGTCTTCAGCACTTTGCGGAGCTGGAGTGTTTGCTCATCCACCAGGTCTTCTTTCTTCTCTTCTTTATTATCGAATGTGATGTTCTCGTCGGTGATGATCATCAGGTGCTGGATCAGGATGCGGGAAGCCTGCTTTACTGCTTCTTCCGGATGGATGGTACCATCGGTAGACACTTCCATGATCAGTTTTTCGAAGTCGGTTCTTTGTTCCACCCTCGTGTTCTCGATCGTGTATTTCACGTTCTTGATCGGAGTGAAAATAGAATCGATCGGAATATATCCTAAAGGAGCATCCTTGGGTTTGTTATCTTCTGCAGGAACATAACCACGGCCTTTACCGATAGTCAGTTCGATATCCATACGGGCAGAAGAATCAAGGGTGCAGATCAGCAGATCCGGGTTCATGATCTGGAAGGTATGGGTGCCTTCGCCGATCATACCGGCTGTGAATTCTGTTTTATTCTTGATAGAGAGAATGATTTTCTCATTCGCTACTTCATGATCAACAACTTTCTTGAAACGAACCTGCTTCAGGTTCAGGAAAATTTCCACCACATCTTCGCTGATGCCTTTCATGGTGGCGAATTCGTGGTCAACACCCTCGATCTTCACACCCACGATAGCATAGCCTTCCAGTGAACTCAGCAGTACACGGCGGAGGGCATTGCCAATGGTTACACCGTAACCTGGTTCCAGCGGACGAAACTCGAATTGTGCTTCGAAATCAGTTGCTTTCTGCAGAATGATTTTATCGGGTTTCTGGAAATTTAAAATGGCCATATTGAAATTTTAGATTTAAATGTTAGGTTATCAATCCGGTAAAATGGTTGATGCGTATCGTGAAACCAGTCCACGTCCACATCATCCTCTTACTTAGAATACAATTCCACAATCAGTTGCTCCTTGATATTCTCAGGAACGCTTTCCCTTTCAGGATAAGTGATGAAAGTACCTTTCATCTCTGCTTCGTTGAAGTCGATCCAGGTGAACTTCGGGTTCTTAGGACTGATCACGCTGGTGATAGAAGTTCTGCTGCGGCTGTTTTCCTTAATGGTGATTACATCACCTGGTTTCAGCTGACAGGATGGAACGTTCACCACTTCACCGTTTACTTCGATATGCTTGTGGCTCACCAGCTGACGGGCAGCAGGGCGGCTGGGGGCGATACCCATACGGAAAACGGTATTGTCGAGACGTGCTTCGCAAAGTTTAATCAGGTTTTCACCGGTTACACCTCTGCGACGGGCAGCTTCTTCGAATGTTTTGCGGAATTGTTTCTCCAGGATGCCATACGTGTATTTGGCTTTCTGCTTTTCGCGGAGCTGCAGGGCGTATTCACCGAGGGTCTTACGCTTGCGCTTCTCGCCGTGCATACCGGGAGGATTGCTGTTTTTATTCAGCCATTTACCATTGCCCAGGATGGGCTCTCCAAAAATGCGGGAAATCTTGGTCTTTGGACCATTATACCTTGCCATAGTGTTTATTCATTTACGCTTTTTTGTAACGGTGCTTTGATCAGTAAAAGCGTTAAAAATCAATCAGGCACCCTTTGTTAAAATGAATGAATCTTGGCGATTCAATATGTCAGTCATGAGTCTTGAGTCAAGAGTCATGAGTTGGGGCGTTTCTGGCTCCCGGCTCTCGACTCCTGACTCCCGGCTCGATTAAACTCTTCTTTTCTTCGGAGGACGACAGCCGTTATGCGGCATGGGCGTCACATCTTTGATCATCACAACTTCGATACCGCTTTGTGAAAGGGAACGGATGGCGCTTTCACGACCGGAACCGGGACCTTTTACAAATACATCCACACGCTTCAGACCTGCATCGAAAGCAGTTTTAGCTGCATCGGCAGAAGCCATCTGTGCGGCATAAGGGGTGTTCTTTTTAGAACCTTTGAAACCCATTTTACCGGCACTGCTCCAGGAAATAACCTGGCCTGTCTTGTTGGTTAAACTGATGATGATGTTGTTGAAAGTGGCGGAGATATGTGCATCGCCATAGGCGTCCACTTTTACCACTCTTTTCTTAGAGGATTGTTTGGCATTCCCCTGTTGTTGCGCTTGTGCTTTTGCCATAATTGTTGTTCTGAGGTAATCGTTACTTTTAAATGCCCACCCGAAGGTGAGTGAATCAGTGCCTCCTGCTGACCTACGAAGCGATCCGGTACTGATCCAGGTTTTGTAAGTCCCCTTCGCTTCGCCACAGGTAACCGTAGCTACCCATTGGCAAAGCCAAAGGATTATTTTTTCGGTGCCTTCTTTTTACCGGCAACGGTTTTACGCTTTCCTTTTCTGGTACGGCTGTTGGTTTTGGTACGCTGACCACGAACCGGCAATCCTTTACGGTGACGGAGGCCGCGGTAGCAGGCGATATCCAGCAGACGCTTGATGCTCATTTGCACTTCAGAACGGAGCTGACCTTCCACTTTCAGCTCTTCCGTAATAGTGTTACGGATAGCATTCAGTTCATCATCATTCCACTCATGTACTTTCTTATTCAGATCAATATTGTGTTTGGAAAGAATGTACTTGGCGGTAGAAGGACCGATCCCATATATATAGGTCAATCCGATTTCTCCTCTTTTGTTCTTTGGTAAGTCAACACCGGCAATACGAGCCATAATTATTACTATTTAAATGTCCGGGAATGGTTTGCGGTTGTTCCGGCAAACGGATTCCTTTTTTGTTTTTACTGTTACAATTAACCCTGACGCTGCTTGAAGCGGGGATTCTTTTTGTTAATCACGTAGAGCTTGCCTTTGCGACGCACAATCTTGCAGTCTACACTTCTTTTTTTGATAGATGCCCTTACTTTCATTTTCTTAAGTGTTGAGCGTTGGATCTCCGGTTCTGCACCGTTTTTCCGCGGCTGTTATTTATACCTGAAATTGATTCGTCCCCTTGTTAAATCATATGGCGATAACTCCACTCCTACTTTATCACCAGGAAGAATACGGATGTAGTGCATCCTCATTTTTCCCGAGATGGTTGCCAATATTTCATGCCCGTTTTCAAGTTTTACCCTGAACATCGCATTGGACAGGGCCTCGATAATGGTACCATCCTGTTTTATAAGGGGTTGTTTCGACATATTTTTTTGGGAACGCAAAGGTAAGCGTATCAGGGCAAAAAAGGAAAAAAGCCCCGTCTTTTTTGGGGCTGATGTGGAAAAAGGGGCCAGAGGGCCCCTTTAATTTATAAATTGTTGATTATCAGCGTAGGTCCAAATGCACTTTCGTCATGTCCAGATAGAGGTTTTGCAATTCATGCACCTGTAAGGGGTGATGGAAATGCCTGCGGTCTTCCCGCCACCACATTTCCACATTGGAAAAATCACCTTTTGTTGGCGTGATCAGCCGGAAAGAATCCCGCTTGTATTTCACCCCTCCATCCAGATCTTCCCGGGTAAAGCCCAGGCGGGTCAGTTGGTTTTCATCCAATGGTACTGCACTCATTTCAGCAGGACTGTACCAGAAGTCCTGCACCCCGTTATTGACCAGGGCCTGGTTTTCTTCATGACTGATTTCCACCACTGTTCCTTCCCTTACTACGCCTTCGTCATTGACCATGACGAGGTCGCCCGATTTGAGATGTCCGATTTTTAGCATGGCAAGTCGTTTTTGTTGAACTAAATATAAAAAAATCAACTGACAAAACAAGTGACCCTTCCACAAGTGATACCCGTCAATTTTCGTATATTGAATGATTATTCAACCATAAACCAGGACCATGATCAAAAAAACAATTAACATGGCCGCTATTGCAGTGGCCCTCCTTCTCGCTTCCTGCGGAGGTAAAAAAGAAACCGCCGCTTCTATTGCCCAGAAATGGTGCGACCTGAACGGCAAGGCCCATAAAGCAGAAGGCGCTGCCAAAGAAGCCGCCGAAGCGGCCCTGAATAAATATGAGAATGAAATGGAGGAAAAATACAAGGACAACAAAGCTTTTTTGAAAGAAATTGAAAATGAAGCGGAGAAATGTGAGGACGCTTCTGAAGGAAAATAATCCCTATCGGGCCATTATCAGCTTCTTTTCCGGTAGCTGATAATGGCCCAACTATTAAATAGTAAGGCAAAGCCTCCCATGATCAGCAAATGCCGGCTGATATCTCCCAGTGAACTCCCTTTTAAAATCACCATCCGCATCACTTCAATAAAATAAGAAACCGGATTAAACCGGGTGATCCATTTCGCCCATTCCGGCATACTGTCAATAGAAGTGTACAATCCACCCAGTAATATAAAGATCATCATCAGAAAGAAGGAAACCAGCATGGCCTGCTGCTGCGTTTGTGCATAGGTGGACACTAGTAATCCCAATCCCAATACCGCCAGCAGGTATAATGCTGCAAAAGCATAAATGGTTAAAAAAGTCCCCGCCGGTAAAATCCCATAGGCCAGCCTCGCAATCAATAAGCCGATACTCAACACAAAAAGCCCCAGTAACCAGAAGGGCAATAGTTTTCCCAATATAAAATGGTACTTCTTAAC
>DAORJS010000171.1:0-6004 GCA_035439185.1 Chitinophagaceae bacterium | reverse complement strand
CCATCATAATTATAGGCATTCCCCTTTACCTGATCGGTTCTATGTTCGATCCGATTACCGGAATCATCCTCGCGGTTACCGGCGGCTTCCTTATCTTCTCAATATTCAGTGCAGCTGAAAATATTTTTATCAGTGCGGTCTATCATCAGATAAAAGGTGATCCGGTAAAACATGTGGATCAGGAAATGGTGAAGAATTTGTTTGAATCAAAAAAATAAGAGCGGTAGATAGCTGCTTGCTGCCTGGTAAACATATGGATTGCCAGGCAGTTTTTTTTGTCGCTATTCGAGGCGGATAGTACGGATTAAACAGATCAGAACGGATTTGATTCGCTTCGCGAATGAGAATGGGAGCGCTGATGACACGGATTGAGCGGATTATCGCGGATTTTTTGCGTGCTCTGCGTGTATTTCTTTGCGCTCTTTACGTGAAATTTTTTTCGGATAAATGCTTTTGCTTCGCTCGAAGAGTCCTATGGACAAGGTAGATGGGAACGCAGATGATGCGGATTGAGCGGATGATCGCGGATTTTTTTTGCGCGCTCTGAGTGTATTTCCTTGCGCTTTGCGTGAAATTATTTTGCTTCGCTTGAAGATTCCATTGGACAAAAATAAGTGAGAGAAATCCGAAGGATCCTGTGGATAGATGAGGTTGATCATGAATAGACAAAGCGATTGTTTCACCCTCCTGGTGTTTCTGTTGCCAGGAAGGGTGATTTTTTATTGTTGTCCCACACTATAGGCTACACTGATAAATCTCCATCGGTTCACACCTGTATCAAACTGTCTGCCAGTCAATGTTCCCTTGTTGATGGCACCAGGTACATTAGAATAGTTCTCAAAGCGGTTACTAAGTTCCCGGTCGTATCCCATATTGGAAAGATTGGGGTAGGCTTTGATCATCATCGTGGATACATAACCACCGATTTCTGCATTAAAGTAGATGTCAGAAGGTAATTGAGGTGGAAAAGCATAATTATTGTGCGCCACCTGAACCCAGGGTACGCCAAAGCCGAAATAATGAGAAGTCAGGCTATCCACATTATTACCGGTTATATAATAAAATTGATTGTCCACTATATACCGGATATACTTGGTACTCATCGAAGTACAGACGGTCAGTGTTCCCAGATTCACAGGTACATTATGATACATCCGTTTGGATTGCGTAAAGATTTTTCCGGTACTGAAATCTTCTACCAGTACCAGGGCATCCAGTGAATCACTGCAAAAGGTAAATGTAAGACCAGACTGGCCGTTTGTAATAATGGACTCAAACATATTATTGAATGTGAAAATCCGGAGACGCCCTGAAGGGATAGGGGCATTATTACAGTTATTGAAATTACCCGAAACCTGGTAATTACTCACAGTGAGTACGGGCACAGTAATAGTTCCCAGATTAATATCACTGCTATTGGTCGTTACGGTGGTTGTAAAAAAAGGAATATTGCAGCCGGTGCCGGTCATACTTAAACTGACCGCGGCATTCAGTGGAGCAGGCACCCGGAAATATCCTTCTTCATTGGTGTAAGTGGTAATGGTAACGCGAAACTGAGTAACTGACATTTTAACCATACTATTCACAATCGGTCTACCGTTCACATCTTTTACAATTCCGCTGATAAATACCCGGGGATATGCCCAGTCATAATTCCACCAGGTAAAATGAGATACTTGTCCGCTGTACTGATTCCCCTGTTTGGTGGCATTTCCTTCCTTGATCCAGACTCCTTTATTCGTATCAAAATACCACATGGGAATAGTAGCAGGTGCATCTGCAGCGAGGGATGTAGGGATGGTTGCCTTTAGCGTCGCTTTTACACCCGATTTTAATTGTAATGGTACATTGCCTGTGCCCAGTATCTCCACATTTACCATTCCGAATGATTTCAGCAGCTGGTCTCCGTTGTCTTCTGCCACCAGATCTCCTGGCATCAGGATTTCAAAGTCATTATTTTCCGGTTGAAGATATTGCGCATACACCACCACGGCACCTGTATAAGGACTGTTATCTGATTTGACCACAAATGCATTGGCGGGAAATTGAATGGTACACTCATTAGTCACGAGTATATCTCCTCCTGCATCAGACATCATTACATTAGCCAGACCTAGTTTTGTTAGTTTTATTTTGCCGAAGCAAACATGACTGTCGGCTGAAAATGTACGGTAAGCTTCAAAGTAGCCGGCTACATTTACTTTCACGAGGGCTTTATTGGCAGTCACGCGGATATCTTTTAATTCCGCTATTCCAAACTGATCGGTATAAACGGTGGTGGTACCAGATTGAACTTTGGCATTGGTTACAATATTGCCGTTTTCATCCAATACCAGCAATTTGATTGTGGTTATAACAGTTGCCGGAGGGGTATTACCCCCGCCACTTCCACCAGGAATAATAACCTCGCCGGTAATTTCTCTTTGACAGGAATATAGTAATATCAGCAACAGTAATAAAGAGCAGGTTGCTCGTAAGCTGATTGGGGCTTTCTGGAAAGACAGGGACATCTGACTAATTTAATGTAAAAGTAAACTAATAAATGTCCCCATCAAAGACAGCCGGTGGTTGAATGAGGCCTGCTATTGAATCATTTATGGAAAACCTAAGGCGTTGCTTATGAGCAACAACAATTACTGAGGCTGGCCCAATTTCCGTAATTCCGTATTCTCTACTGTGGATCCATGTATTCCGTTTTTGGCGAGTTTCAGCAAAGCCCTGCCCAGCACATCACTCCAGATTATTTTATGTGGCGCCAGCCATTCTACCAGCGGGAAAAATGGATAGGCCAGTTTATAAGCAAAGGGTGCTCTTTTGTTTTTGCCGCGGGGACGCACGGCATCGGGTCTGGCAATGATGACCGAATGCAAACCGGATTGCAGTAATGCATTTTCCGCCTTGCCCTTTAGTTTTTTGAAGAGGGTTCGGCTCTTTTCTGTTCGGTCCGCTCCATCACCGCTTACAAATACAAAGCGGATGGCCGGATTGTTTTCCAGGCAGGCCCTGATCATCGCCACCGTAAAATCATAAGTGATTTTTTCATAGTCAGACCGGCTAACCTGGGTTTGGGAAATACCGAGGCACCAGATCAGGGCATCTGCTTTACGAATCGATTCCGTCAGATCCTTTGTTTGCAAAAAATCCTTTACCAGTACCAGACTGATACGCGGATCGGTGCCGGGTAATGGGTGACGTACAGCAAGAATCAGTTCAGTTACTTCCTGACTGGCCAGGGCGGCCTGTACAACAGCCGATCCGATTAGTCCGGAGGCTCCGGTGATCAATATTTTCATTGATAATATTTCTGATTAAATATAAACTGATTTTATGGCCTTACTTAACTCCGGTCTTGCCTGACCCGATTGATGACTAAACTCAAGATACTGCCTGAGCCAGTTCATAGTCAACGGAATGGCTGGCATCTATTTTCGTGTCCGGTAAATTGACGCGATGCGTTCAACCACACTGATCATATTATCCGGAATCTGTCTTTTTGTATCCACAGCCCCCAGACAGCCCAAAAGCTACAAACAACATACGAAAAATGAAAGCCTGACAGATTTAATAGAAGGAAATCAACGTTTCTTCTCCAATCAGGCCACCCATCCTCACAGTTCCCGGGAAAGAATGAAGTCACTGGAATCAGGTCAGCATCCACCCATCGCTGTAATCTGCTGCTCCGATTCAAGAGTACCCCCGGAAATTGTTTTTGACCAGGGCCTTGGGGATATGTTTGTAGTGAGGACGGCAGGTAATTTATTGGGCGGACTGGAAATTGGCAGTATTGAATACGCGGTTGAGCACCTGGGGGTAAAAGAAATTCTGGTGATGGGTCACCGGGAATGTGGTGCAGTTAAAGCCTTTATTGCAGGAGGAAACGCTCCCGGTCATATCAGGGATATTGTAGACAGTATCAGGAGTGAACAGGAGATCAGTCAGATTCCAGCCAATGATAAAAACCTCCTCAATGATTGTATTCAGGCGAATATTCTGCATGGCATCCATCAGCTGAAAATGCAATCGGATATTATTGCTGAAAAAATCAGGGAAGGTAAACTGCAAATTCATGGGGCCTGTTATGATATCGCAGCGGGTAGAGTTGATCTCGTAAAAGAGTAAATGCATTTTTTACAGAGCCGGTGGCGGAACCGGACTGATGCAGGAAGAAAATCACACTTTAAAGAAATTGAATGATGATTTAATGAGATCATCCCGGTACTTTCTGAAAAATACAAAGGGATACAGCAGTTCCCCCAATCTTTCTCCACAGTAATGGATTTTCCGATTATCCTGAAGCCCGGGAATTAAAAAATACAGGAATCAGTTATCTTCCCCTGAAAAACTGATATGCAGCCTGCCAGACAGTATGGCCTCTTTTCTTTACCCGTCATCGTTGGTGCCCTTGGTTTCTTTGTTGATATCTATGATCTGCTCCTTTTTAATATAGTAAGGATCTCCAGTTTTACTGAACTGGGAGTAGCCAAAGACCAATTGAAAAGTGTGGGTGAATCCATCATCAGCTGGCAGATGATCGGGTTGACGGTTGGTGGTATTCTCTGGGGGATGATGGGAGATAAGAAGGGAAGAAAAAGCGTGCTCTTTGGTTCAATTCTATTGTATTCACTGGCCACCATCGCCAATGGCTTTGTTCAAACCACGGAACAATATACCTGGCTGCGGTTTATTGCCGGGCTCGGACTGGCGGGTGAACTGGGGGCCAGCATCACATTAACCAGCGAATTGCTCCCAAAGGAAAAACGTGGAATTGCGGCGGCCATCATTGCCACCAGCGGCGTAATGGGGACCATCACTGCGTATATTGTTCATGCTTTAAGCGGAGAAAACTGGCGGCTTTGCTATTTTATCGGAGGAGGGATGGGACTGGCCCTGCTTTTTTTACGGGTAAAAGTGCTGGAAAGTTCGATGTATGATCATGTAAAAAAGCTGAAACCCCAGCTGGGTAATTTTTTACTATTCTTTACTAAAAAAGAAAGAATGGGAAGATACCTCCGGGGTATTTTTATCGGACTGCCGGTTTGGTATATTATCGGCGTATTGATCAGTTTCAGTGATGAGTTCGCCCGGCAGTTTGGAATCACCGGTTTTGATCAGCCAACTGCCCTGATGTTGCAGTATGTGGCATTAGCTTTTGGTGATATGACGGCCGGTTTTCTCAGCAATTATCTAAGGAGCCGTAAAAAGACCCTGCTGATTTTTTACAGTATCACTACTGTTTTTCTGATCCTGTTCTTTGTATTAAAAGGTGGAGGTAGTGCATTTAATATGTACCTGCTTTGCATGGGACTGGGATTCGGATCCGGTATCTCCGTTTTATATATCACCATGAGTGCGGAATCATTTGGCACTAACCTGCGGGCCTCGGCCGCCATCTCTATTCCCAATCTGGTCCGCGGCTTCCTGCCACTGATCCTCTTGCTGTTTCAATGGTTGCGTAGTGCCGGTGTACTGAACAACTATATCACAGCTGCCTGGGTCACCGGTATCATTATTTTATCAATAGGAATTTTTTCTGCTGTACAGATCAAAGAAACCTGGGGTAAGGACCTCGACTTTACGGAAGAATAAAAAAGGAGGTTGTTTGAAATTACCCTCGAATGTCATATTGAGTTTATCGAAATATGACATTCGAGGGGCAGCAAAACAGTTCACATTTCGAATAGCTCAATGTGTCAGTTTTGCCTGATTTCAAACAACCTCCCAACGGGAAGGGATATCTAACTTCTTAGTACTGCTTTACCAGGTTCACTGTTGTTTCGTTGATATACCGGGTATTGCTGCTGATTTCATACACAGCAGATTGGTTGTTGTTCCGGCTATACACGGTGAAATACAGTTTTTCATCACCCAGTTCTTCTGAATTCAGCAGGAACCTTTTGGTGAATTTGTCGCCCCTGATTTTTTCAGAATAGAGTCTGTTGCCATTCACATCGGAGATGCTGATGGTATAGTCGTCAGACTGTCCATCCACACTCAGTTCAAATAC
>DAORJS010000170.1:3663-6015 GCA_035439185.1 Chitinophagaceae bacterium | reverse complement strand
GTATGCAGTAATTGATAATCGAGTGCAGAGAGACGGGTGGCATTACTGAGTTTGTCCGTCCACTCCGGACTATACCCATAACAGGCCGTTTCCTTTAATTCATAAGTCCATTGACCAGCCTGTTCGGTAAACTCTGCAAATGCCAGGTCGAGTCCGTCGAGTGAACTTCCACTCATTAATCCGATTGCCCTGTAGATCATGACATCTTCATTTTTTACAGCAGTTTGCTGCTGGTTTGCAATAATAACTTTATTTGCTGTGCTCCCGCAGGGATTTTAGTTTTGTCCTGTTCCGATTCCCTGCAAAAATTTTGAATACGCTTCAAAATTCAACCATTTTAAACAGATCTAATTATGATTGTCAACCTCAGCCAGCAAAATTCATTGGTCAGTACCTGGGTGGCCGAACTCCGGGATGTGACCGTGCAGGGAGACCGGATGCGTTTTCGCCGCAATCTCGAACGCATCGGTGAAGTAGCCGCCTATGAAATTTCAAAAACCCTGGTCTATACCCAACAGGAAGTGCAAACCCCTTTGGGAATTGCCGAACACAAATTGCTGGCTGATCAACCGGTATTGGCCACTATCCTGCGGGCAGGCCTGCCCCTGCATCAGGGATTGCTTAATTATTTTGATAAAGCCGATAATGCCTTTATCTCTGCTTATCGAAAACACCATAAGGATGGCAGTTTTGAAATCAGCCTGGATTATGTATCCTGTCCGGAACTTGAAAACAGGGTCGTGATCATCTCTGATCCCATGCTGGCCACGGGTTCTTCCCTCGTAAAAACCATCCACTACCTGAAAGATGAAGGAAAACCCAGCACTATTCATATCGTGGCGGCCATTGCCTGCACGGTTGGCATAGAATATGTACTTCGGGAAGAACCTTCCGTGACCATCTGGTGTGGCGATATAGATGATGAATTAACGGCCAAGGGATATATTGTTCCCGGACTGGGAGATGCCGGTGATCTGGCATTCGGAACCAAGGTCCAGATGTAGAATCGGGTCAAATAATCTGATATCCAATCAATAAGTCTAATCTTACCACTTGATTATCAGACTAATGACTAAAGACTATTGACTGAGAACTTTCTCTCCCTAAGCAGCAATAATTCTACTTTTCAGGTCTTAAAATTGTTGTATTTTCCATGCCGGTTATGATGGGCTCGTACCCCGTTTGACAGCAGGATGGATTCAATTTAAAGGTTGAGGCAATTTCTCGCGAAAAAGTTACGTTTTAACAGGTTAGATTGACCAAGCCACCATGAGTCTGTCGCAGCAAAACTTAAAGTGTACAATGAAAAAATTTATTTCTACTCTTCTTCTTGGTATTGGATTCGCAGGGGTGGCAACAGCACAGGATCCCAATTTTTCGCAGTTTTTTTCCTCCCCCCTTACACTGAACCCGGCTTTAACGGGAAAATTTGATGGCAGTTACCGGATCGCCGGCAATTACCGTAACCAGTGGCCTACCATTAATAATGCCTTTGTAACCAAAACGGCTTCTATTGATTTCGGAATCATGAAAAACAAGATTGCCGATATCGATCAGATGGGGATTGGTTTCCTTGGAGTAACCGATCGTGCCGGTGACGGAGTACTGGTTACCAATTATGCCGGTTTATCATTGTCCTATCATAAAGGATTGGATGAAGATGGTTATCACCAGATCGGTGCAGGATTCCAGGCAGCATATACCAATAAAAGACTGGATGTAACCAAGGTTTATTTTGAAGATGAATTAACGCCACTTGGTTTTATTCCAGGTACTACGGGCGAAGTGTTTACCAATAAGCAGATCAATGTGAGCTATGTCGATGTAAATGCCGGTATCCTGTATAATGGTACCACCAACGGCTATAATAATTTTTATATCGGCGCTTCCATGTACCATATCAACCGGCCTAAGGAAAGTTTCCAGGGCGGTGAATTCCTGCTCAATCCCCGTACTACTATTCAGGCAGGTGGCAGGCTACCAATCGGTTCATACAATGCCCTGCATTTCTCCGGTATTCACAGCATGCAGGCCAAAGCATACAATACTGTAGTGGGTGGTGCATTTTCTTATAATGTAAATCAGAATGAAGACAACCCGACCAATGTATATATCGGTTCCTGGTATCGTTTCAATGATGCCGTAATCCCTTATATCGGTTTGGAATTCGGCGGACTGCATATCGGTGCTACTTATGATGCGAATACCTCTTCCTTAAAACCCGCCACCAATGTGCGGGGAGGTATGGAGATATCCCTCATCTATATCAAAAAGCCGGTTGATCCTAATGCTAAAAAGCTGAACTGTCCGAGGTTTTAAAGGCCCTGCGGGCAATGATTTTACCACAAAGAC
>DAORJS010000170.1:1686-3563 GCA_035439185.1 Chitinophagaceae bacterium | reverse complement strand
TAAGAACGCCAAGCTCACGAAGTGAGCATCATCCGCGCTAATCCGCTCAATCCGCGTCATCCGCGTTCCCATTAAATTTTGTCCATAGGACTCTTCGAGCGCAGCAAAACCACTTCCCCCGCTTATTGCACAGGTAAATTCTGCATATTATCTTTACCCCCTAACTCCGAACCATGAAAAGTATCTGCATTGCCCTATCCGCCATTTTAATTTCACTCAGTACCACAGCTCAGGATGCCGGTTACCGCACTACTGACGTAGGCGCCAGTTTCCAGTACAGCCCTGATTTCAATACTTATTCCCTCCATCTTGCATTTAATTCTGAGGAATACCATTCCTTTATCCTAAGAGGGAACTATGCCCGTTCAGGCAGTCGAAAGACTGACACTCATACCAGCGAATCCGGCAGTGGCTGGGGTGGCTACCTGGGATACCGCTATCATTTTTCCGTTATTCCCAAAAGAGCCTTTCTCGGGTTAGGACTCGGTATACAATCCATGAAAATAGACTGGTCCACAACTTTATTGGAAGGAACTACGAATCTGATGATTTTGCAACCCACCATTGAAGCCGGTTATACCCTGGTGATCAATGATTATATGTATATCACCCCCTCTGTAAGCGGGATCATCCAAACCAAACTGAACAGTAAAGGTGCAAATGTGGATTTCGGCAAGGGCTTTGCCCCCGCGGCAGGCATCAGTATCGGCTGGAGATTCTGAAAATAATTAAGCCACCTTCATCAGTAATGGCAACAGATACCAGCAAAACAGTGTGATCAGTACAATGGCCACGAGGTTCATGATCAATCCTGCCTTCAGCATTTGTTTTAATTTGATCTGACCACTCGCAAACACAATCGCATTGGGTGGTGTACCCATTGGTAACATACTCGCACAACTGGCCGCCAATGTCATTGGTATACCCAGTAATAGCGGATTCATGCCGATAGAATCAGCCAGTGAACACACAACTGGAGAAAATACAATCACCTGCGCCACATTACTCATCACTTCACTGATGAATATTGAAATGACGACCACCGCCAATACCAGCAAGAGTCCTCCGCCTGCATACTGACCCAGCCAGCTGCCTAATTGCTGGATCAATCCTGCTTTTTCCAATGCATCTGCCAGGGCGATACCACCACCGAATAATAATAATATGCCCCAGGCCATTTTACCGGTGTCCTCCCATTCCAGTACGTTCTCATATTTGTGCTCACTGTTTTCGCCACGGGGTGGCTGACCGGCCGGACAAATAAACAAAGCCAGGGCACCGATGATCGCAATCATATTATCATCCAGTTTGAAATAGGATTGCATATCGTTGATAGGTTGACGGAATATCCATAAGAGCGCCGTGCCGATAAAAATAAACAACACTCTTTTTTCTGCAGGACCTGGCTTACCTAATAATTTAATCTCATCCTGAATATGCTGCGCAGCGGCCACACTGGAACGTATCTTGTTGGGGAATAAAATTTTTGTACTCACCACATACAATGCAAGCATCAGTAACAACGCAAGAGGTGTACAAAGCATCATCCATTCCATGAAATCAATATTGATATTGTATTTCTTTTCAAAATATCCGACAAACTGAACATTGGGTGGGGTGCCGATAATAGTTGCGATTCCTCCGAAATTGGAGGAGTACGCAATGGCCAGCATCAGACAAAGATTAAAATGCGCATAATTCCCTTTGCCATCCTGGTTTTCCTTCATCACATGAATCACGGATAAGGCAATCGGAAACATCATCATGGTGGTCGCTGTATTACTCAGCCACATACTCAGCAATCCGGTAGCCAGAATAAACCCAAGAATGATCCGGTCTCCGCTGGTTCCGGTCTTTGCCACAATATTCAGGGCAAT
>DAORJS010000170.1:0-1586 GCA_035439185.1 Chitinophagaceae bacterium | reverse complement strand
GCGATGCCGATTCCGGAGAATAAGGAAAGCAGTTTGAGCTGGTGTTTCGACACGGGATGAATTTAATGTTGAAATGTACAACCTATTTGGATTTTCCGCTCACATATGCATGACCACGGATATAAAAACGGTAAGGCAGCAGGGCATCCTCTCCTGCATAATCCACTCCGATACGGGGCGAACTCACCAACAGATTTATGTGATACTGAAATCCGTCATCCGCTATAAAAAAATCATCGCTTTGCAGGGACCATCCATTCAGCCCGGTATGAAGCCCCATTGCTACCGCCAGTTTGCCCGGCCCGCGGGTAATGCTTGGATCTGTCTTTTTCCCGCCCTTCCTTTTTTGCATCAGCTCCTTTCCTTTCAATGGCTCAATCCCTCTGATCAAAATCGCATGGGGTGTACCCGCTTCATGGGTCACCACATTCACCAGATGATGGATTCCGTAACAGAGATAGATATAGGCAACCCCTCCCGCCGCATACATGATTTCATTTCGGCTTGTTCGCCGGCCGCCATAAGCATGCGAAGCCCGGTCTGTGACCCCGCGGTAGGCTTCCACTTCCACAATTCTCCCCGATGTTTCCATTCCCTCCCACCGGGTCACCAATACTTTTCCCAATAAATCTTTCGCAACCTGCAAAACATTCTTACGCAGGTAAAATTCCTGATTCAATTTTTTCATTTGATTAAACCCAAGCTGATGATAAAAACAAAACAAACAAATCTTCCGTTGCAATATTAAAAATACCGCTCCAATCGAACGCATCCGGACAATCGGCTACCGGGCTGTTGCCCCGCTGGGGCATTTTAACCTGAATCATTTATCTTTTTTTGAACATCTCATTCAATTTTTACGCTTCATTCCTTAAAATACCGTTCCAATTGATCATATTTCTTCATTTGCCTACCAGGATTTTGCCCCTCCGGGGCATTCTGACCTGAATCATTTATTTCCTTTTGAACATCTTCTTCATTTTTACGCTTCACCAAAAAAAATATCTCTCCAATCACATATGCCGCAACTGTTGACTGTCGACTGCTGACTGTCGACTGTAGACTGCTGACTGCCGACTCCCGACTAAAGACTAACGACTAATCACTATCTTCACCCTCCAAATTAAGGCTTTGCTTAAAGAAATCGTCATTGCCATGCAGGGCTGGGAAGATGCCCGGCATTTTATCAGCAAACATCGCCTGTTCCGGTGGACCATCATCCCCGGGATCATATACAGTATGCTCTTTATTGCCGGTATGTTTTTCTTCTGGCAGTCCTCCGATACCGTGGTGTCCTGGATCAGCCGGCAATTGCGCATTGAAGACTGGTTACAAAAAGAAAGAAGCGAATGGCTGAGCTTTCTTTTGGTGATGACCGGTGTAATGCTGCGGCTGGTGCTGGTCTTATTTTACTTTTCTTTTTTCAAATATATTATTCTCATCATCGGCTCCCCGCTTTTTGCCTATCTCAGTGAAAAAACGGAAGCAACTCTCGAAGGAAAGGAATATTCATTCGATTGGTCATCTATCAAAAAAGATTGTATCCGCAGTATCAAACTGGATCTCCGCAATTGTGGCTGGCAATC
>DAORJS010000169.1:0-6025 GCA_035439185.1 Chitinophagaceae bacterium | reverse complement strand
TGGAACAATTACCCGGTAACAAACTCGATGATCGTTTTTTTATGTACGGAGAAGACCAGCTCTGGTGCGAACAATTTAAAAACCTGGGCTATCATCATCTCTTCTTTGCAGATACCACTATTATCCATATTAATAGCGGCAGTACCAGTCTCTCTAAACAATTAGGGCTGCGTAAAATCATGATGAAACATGAACTGGAAATCATGCGCCTTCGAAAAGGAAAAGGCGTTTACTATTTTTTATTCAAACTGATCTACACAGGAAAAGAATCAACCCGTAATCTGATTAAGGCAATTATTTTCAGAATGACTGGAAAACTGGTCAGATAGCTTTTTCAAGTACATCAGTAATGATGGCTTCCCAATGATACTGCTGATAATAAGCCGGAGGAGTAGGGGAGTAGTCTTCCTTTCCCGCTTTTATGACCGCATGGGCAAACGCATTCCAATCGCCATCAGTTACCAGTACCAGTTTAGAACCGCAGACTGTCTTATTGATACCGGTTGCACCTGTTTCAGTAGAAATTACCGTAGCACCATAAGCAATGGCTTCCACCATTTTGGTTTTGATTCCACCCCCGCTAAGGACAGGATTTAAAAAAATATCAGCTGCCGAATAATACAAATCGATCCGGGGAATGAAACCGGCATAAATGATCTGATGGGGACGCTGATCCTTTAGCTCATTCCATTCCGCTGGTAAATCGCCCCCACAAATGAGTATTCTATAGGCAAACCCCGCCTCTTTCAGAAGAATCGGGTTGATTTTCTCTACAATAAACCGTAATGCATCCACATTGGGCTGGTAATTAAAAGCGCCCGTGAACAGTAAAATCTTTTCGGATGGCAAAAGACCATGCAATTGATTGACGGCTTCCCGGCTGCTCTGGCGGTTGGCTGGAAAGGAGCCTGTTTCAATTCCAAAGGGCAGATCAAAACAGCGGGCTGGATCAATCTTCCATTGTTGAACAGCGAATTGTTTGTCATCAGGTGTGATGAAAAATATCCCATCTGCTTTTTTAAAACACCAGCGTTCATACCATTTCAAAACCGGCCACCACCAGCGGCCCGTGCTTTTAAAACGTTGGTACTCGATATTATGGGTATGAAATAAAGTGCGGACGCCTGTTTTTTTACGAACCCGGAATGCCAGCCAGGCCAGGTAGGGATGTTCCCAGATCACGGCATCAAACTGTTCTTCTTTTACCAGTTTACTGATTTTCCTGACCAGACTGAAATCATAATAGCGGGAAAACCCTTTTTTCAGTAAAGGAAGAAGGGTATAGTTTTTGGCCACTTCAGCCTCATTGGCAGCTACCGAAATAACCTTTAAACTTGTTTTTCTGCCCAGGTATTCAAGAAACTGCCCAATGAATTTCTGCCCGCCTGATCTCCAGGGCAGGTAGGCATAAGGCGCTATCACCAGTATTTTTTTCATCGGCATTATGCCGTGGTCTTTCCGGCTTTCTGGAAGTATTTCCTGTAATGCATAAATAGTCCACCCAGTAAGGAAAGCAGTACTGCAATGGATGCCATAAAGGCGATTGATTTTCCGGATTTGACAGAGGCAGGCTCAAAAGCAAAACGGATGGTATGTTTTCCGGCAGGAAGTGACATGCCTCTCAGAATATAATTCACATTGCAGTACTCCGCTTTATTTCCATCCAGGTAGGCATTCCATCCCAGTGGATAATAAATCTCGCTGAATACCGCAAACTGTGGTCCGTTACAATTGGCTTCGTATTCTACGGCATCATTATCAAATTTGGTCATCCGGATCGAAGAAGTGGAATCCCATTGTGGCTGTATTACCAGTTTGGCAAAGGATTGATCCACGATGGCAGTGTCTTTCAGATTGGTTTTACCGATTGCCTGAATGGATGCCACACGGTCTTTTACCAGATCAACATGTTTTACCAGCCAGCAATTACCAAATACATCCGGATTGGTGATCAGTCCGGGTTGCCCGGATTGCGGATCCGGCACAATGATGTATTTCGTATTCAGCATATTCAGCACCCCCGGATTGGGTTGTCTGACATTCAGGTATTTTTCTATGATATCCTGGTAAGTGCGCAGTTTGGCAGGATGATACCCCCCCACAGATTTATGATAATAGGAGGTTCTGGATTCACTGAATGGTCCGCCTGTTTCCGTACCGGCCATATTGAAAACCCGGAAATTCGGTTCCTTGTCTTTCAGGATTTCCTGATCAATTGTGTTCATACCGAAATTGCTGCTTGCGTACACTTCTTTATCAATATAATGTCCTTTCTCTTCATTCAGGTAATCCTTGCTCACCATCAGGATTTCAATTGTACTGATCAGCAGCAAAAGAATTCCTGCCACCAGTGCACTGATTTTGTTCCTGTAGTAAAAATAAATGGCGCCCAAAGCCAGCAGGCAGAAAGCCAGTGTTCTTAACAGCTGTGCCCCGAATAATGATTGCCGCTCAGCTTTCAGACCAGCTATCACCGCCCTTCCGATAGACTCATTCTTGGTTTGTTCATTCAGGCTTTGTGCAATCTGTCCATCAAATGGGGCACGATAAGAAAGGGTCATATACATGGCTCCAAGTACGACAAACAAACCGGCCATGGTATAGAGTATCTTTTTAAAATCAGGGGCCTGAAGTTTAGGTCCGAAGAATAGCTGCTGTAAAGCCAGTACTGAGGTAATACCAATGGTAAACTGTGGGATGACCTGGGCAAAGGCCGGAGAACGGAACTTGTTATAAAGCGGAAGATGTTCGAATAAAAAAGTATTGAAGCCAGGAAGGTATTTGCCCCAGGAGAGCATCATACCCAAGAGGGTAGCAGCGAGTAATCCCCAACGCAGGGGTGATTTGAGCAGCACAAAACCCAGTATTCCAAACAAGCAGGTCAACACACCCAGATAAGCGGGACCAGAAGTTGATAATTGTCCCCAGTATTTTGGCATACTCTGGGCCAATTGTTCTGCATTGGCTTCCGGGATATCCATCTTGATCAGTTTCTTAGCGACAGCAGATTCTTCACCCAGTGGATTACTGCTGAATCCGCCAAAAGCATTGGGCATGATCATTGTGGCGGATTCTGCCTTACCAAGGCTGTATTCAAATGCATAAGCTGTATCAAGACCTTTGGTATTGGCTGCTATTACAGAATCACCTGCTATATCGATATCCTTACCGCCACGCATGGTGTAATTCGCATATTCAGCAGTTGTTTTCAGTACAAGGGCATTTCCAGCAATGGCAATCAGTGCCGCAAAAGCGGTTATTGCACTGGCAATACCGATATGTTTCCAGTCTTTTTCAAGAATCCATTTAACGAAATAGGCAATACTGATGATCACCGCCACGAGGAAGAAATAATAAGTAACCTGCAGGTGATTGACACCAACCTGCTGATAGGCGGCAAATGTTGTCAGGGCAAACCCCAGCCAGTATTTCTTTTCATAAATATTGATGATACCGGCCAGCAGTAAAGGCATCAGCGCTGTTGCCAGCATCTGGGTATCATGACCGGCGGCAATTAATACCGGGTTATAGGTAGAGAAGGCAAAAGCCAGGGCTCCCATCATGCCGATGACCGGGTTGACCCGCAAAGTGAGACAAAGAATATAAAAGCAAAGACAGGCCAGGAAGAAGAAATTAATGGGTTTCGGGGTTCCCAGGGTAAGGACTTTGATCATATCAGGAAGCACACTCTTGCCTTCCATGGCAACCTGGTAGTTCGGCATCCCGCTGAATAAATTGGGATTCCAGAGCGGAAAATGTCCGGTTTTTTCCTTGTACTCAAATGAATTTTGTGCCATCCCTTTCCAGCCGACATTGTCGTGCTGGTTCAGTACATTGCCATCCAGTACCGGTTTACAGAAAAACACAGATACCACCATGAAAACAACAACAGCGATGAGGTGGGGAAGGGCCTTTTTCAGCAGGGAGTTTTTCATTCTGACTACAGTTAAATTAAGGTGACAAAATAATGCTATTTTAGACGAAAATCCCCGATGCGCTGGCTTTTATTTTTGTCAAGACTGGCCTTTATTTCAGGCGTTTGTATATTGGTTTGGCTGGTACTGGCGATGACCAGCAGCGAGAACAACGAGCTCTTTTCATCCACGATCATCATCATTGGTTATGCCATGGGGGGCTTGCTGTTACCGGCAACCAATATCAGTTACCTGGTCATGTTAGTAATGAAAAAAAAGATGCGTCCCCTGATTCCGGGATGGCTGATCGCTGCCAATATATTTTTTCTGATTGTGCTTATTTATTACATATTCTATCTCAATGATCCATACTATCATCAAAAATAAACCGACCCGGCTCTTTATCATACTGGCGGGCATTTTTATTGCCAATGCCCTGATTGCAGAAATCATCGGGGTGAAGATTTTCTCCCTGGAAAAAACATTGGGTATTCCGCCACTGCATGTCCGGCTGTTCGGGAATGACTTATCTGTTAACCTCACAGCAGGGGTGTTGTTATGGCCGGTTGTTTTCATTATGACTGATATCATCAATGAATATTATGGGATGAAGGGCGTAAGGTTTTTATCCTATCTAACCGCTGGTCTGATTGTATTTGCCTTTTTGGTTTTTTATGGAGCGATGAAACTGGCGCCTGCTGATTTTTTTATCAGCAGCAAGCAGGGGAGTGGGGTGCCGGATATGTCAAAGGCCTATAACAGTGTATTGGGACAGGGTGGGTTTATTATCATTGGGTCTCTTACTGCTTTCATACTCGGACAGTTGATTGATGTGTTCGTATTTCATAAGATCAAAAAAGCTACCGGTGAAAAAAGAATCTGGTTAAGGGCTACCGGATCAACCCTTGTATCACAGTTTATAGACAGTTTTGTCGTGCTTTTTATTGCTTTTTATATTGGCACCCGGGTGAATGCATCGGCTAATGATTTTGTCTGGCCTTTTGGTTTATTCATTGCGGTAGGTGTTGTGAATTATATCTACAAATTTCTCGTGGCGATCCTGCTCACACCTGTGATTTACCTCGTACATGGATGGATTGAACATTACCTGGGAGCAGAGAAGGCTGCAGAGATGAAGAAAGCGGCGATGGAAAGCCGTTAGTCACCCCCAGCCCCTAAAGAGGAGCAGAGAAGTCGATAGTCGGGAGTCAAGAGTCAAAAGTCGGCGGTCTCTTGAAAATTAGAGACCGGCCAATATTTAAGCAGTATTTTTAGCTTATATATTGTAATTTATTTGTTTCTTGTATCTTGTTTCTTTCTCTTGACAACTACCTTTTCTCTTTTATAATCTTAGCGACAATTTTATCAATCGGCAATGTAACTGCATCCTGAGAAAATTCATCCCAGTTGATAAAACGGAAGGTTTCGATTTCTTTTTTTTCTTCGTAAATAGCCAGCTGGTTGGCATCAAAATCAAAGGGTTTGTTTCTTAGCGGAACGGAGATAGGTTCCAGTGCTTTGGCAAAATAATAGATCGAGATGATCTGGTGCGAGGGGTTGAAGGCAGACATCTGAAAATAATCCGTGGTATAAATATGATCGCCCACTTCAATGTTTAATTGCATTTCTTCCATGAATTCTCTTTTCAGGCAATCGCGGGTGCCTTCGCCGAATTCGAGTCCGCCCCCGGGAAACTTGGTATAATAATTCCCCCGGATATATTCATCACTCACCAATACCTGTTGCTGGTCATTTAACAGGATACCATAAACACGCAGATTGAACATGCTCAGAAAATTTTCTTGCGGAAAAAATACCAGCCAATGATCAGGGCGATCCCCAGCGAAAGAAAGGCAACGATATAGAAGGCATAAGGTGATTCTTCAAATCCGCTGGGTACATTCATCCCGAATAAACTGGCGATCAATACCGGGAAAGTGAGTACAATGGTGATCACTGCCAGTCTTTTCAAAACCTGGTTCTGGTTATTGGCAATGATACTGGCAAAAGCATCCAGGGTACTGCTCAGGATATTGGTATAGATATTCGCCATCTCCAGACCCTGGGAAGTATCTACGATCAGGTCTTCCAGAAATTCCTGCTCTTCTTCA
>DAORJS010000168.1:0-6044 GCA_035439185.1 Chitinophagaceae bacterium | reverse complement strand
ACAACAGTCCTTACGGGGCCCGCCTTCCATTTAATCAGCAATTCCATCAACGGAAGCATCCCTTCCTTTCATTCACTGCAATAGACCTGCAGTTGATTTTATATTCATTTATTCAATAGTCCCCTGTACCAACGGTACAGCCAAGCACGCAACATGAAAAAAATAATATTCTCCCTGTCCGTACTCTTCCTGTTTAACATGGCATTTTCCCAGACCGGTCTTGTCACGACTACAACAGTCGTACAGCCCCCAATGAAAGTATCTCTCCGGGGTACCATTAAAGATGCCGCCACCGGAAATATTTTACCAGGTGCCTCGGTGTACCTGGCCGATGATAAAATCGGCAGCATCGCAGATGGTTCCGGTAAATACAGTATCACGAATATTCCTCCCGGTCACCATGTGGTGGAAATCTCCCATACCGGTTACAGTACCCTGGTGGAACATATCGAACTGAATACTGATGTCGAAAAAGATTTTCTGCTTTCTCCCGTCATCCTGGAAAATCAGGGTGTGATCGTAACCGGTGTGTCCAATGCCACCAGCATCCGCAAAACACCGGTACCGGTAACGGCGGTCCGCAAACAGGATTTACTGCAAACCACTTCTTCCAATATTATTGATGCGTTGACGCATATACCCGGCGTATCACAACTGAGTACCGGACCCGCCATCTCCAAACCCTTTATCCGCGGCCTGGGTTATAACCGGGTGGTAACCGTTAACGATGGGGTCAGACAGGAAGGCCAACAATGGGGAGATGAACACGGGATTGAAATTGATGAAATGAGTGTGAACAAAGTGGAAGTATTAAAAGGACCGGCTTCCCTGATGTATGGCAGTGATGCCCTGGCCGGTGTGGTGCACTTTATTACCAATACACCTGTGGCAGAAGGCACCGTCAAAGGCAACTTCCTCAGCAATTACCAGAGCAATAACGGTCTGTTTGGATTGAATGGAAATATTGCAGGCAACAACAAGGGATTTAACTGGAATGCATACGGTACTTACAAATCAGCCGGGGATTATCAGAATAAATTTGATGGCAAAGTGCTGAACTCCCGCTTCAATGAAAAAAACTTCGGGGGATATGCCGGAGTGAATAAGAGCTGGGGTTACAGTCATTTTATTGTAAGCCATTTTAACCAGCGGATCGGCATGGTGGAAGGGGATCGCGATGATGCCACAGGCCGTTTTATTTTGTTTGCCGGTTCTCCTCTGGAAAGAATCGCTACGAACGCTGATCTCGACAGCCGCGATTTATTCGTGCCCTTTCAAAGTATCCGTCATACCAAAATTGTATCTGATAATAATTTTGCCATCCGCAAAAGCAGGTTAAAGATCAATCTTGCTTATCAGAATAATCTCCGCAGGGAATATGGTAACCCCGAAGATCCTGCCGAAGAGGAATTATTTTTTGATCTTAAAACCTTTAACTACAATCTCCAATGGCAATTGCCTGAAATGAAAGAATGGCATACCAGTATCGGCGTGAACGGGATGCAACAGACCAATCAGAACAAAGCAGAAGAAGTATTGATACCGGAATACAGCCTCTTTGATGTAGGAGCATTTATATATACCCAGCGCTTCTTTAAAAAAGCCACCCTGAGCGGGGGACTCCGTTTCGATAACCGCAGCGTCAATTCCAAAGCATTTGCTGATGGTCCGGATGTAAAATTCACTGCCTTCAAAAGAAAATTTGCTAATGTATCAGGTAGCGTCGGTATCAGCGCAGAGCCTTCAGAGAAAGTAACGCTCAAAGCCAATATTGCCCGTGGATTCCGCGCCCCCACATTGGCCGAACTGGCCAGCAATGGTGCCCATGAAGGAACCAACCGTTACGAATACGGAGAACAAACATTGAAATCCGAAACCAGTCTGCAATTCGATGCCGGATTTGATCTGAACTATGAACATTTCAGTTTCGGGCTCTCCGTTTTTTATAACCGGATGAACAATTTTATTTTTTACAACAAACTGCAATCCCTGCTTGGAGGCGATTCACTGGTAAATGTAGATGGAGAAGATCTCCCTACTTTCCGTTTCAATCAGCATGATGCCAGTCTTGCAGGTTTGGAAGCCAGTCTGGATATTCATCCCCATCCTCTCGACTGGTTGCATTTTGAAAATACATTCTCATGGGTCCGCGGCCGTTTTGATGATCCCATTGATGGCAGTGATAACCTGCCCCTGATTCCGGCAGCCCGGCTGGTCAGTGAATTAAAAGCTGATTTCAGAACTGCCGGCAAATCATTCCGTAATCTTTATTTCAAACTGGAGGCCGACCAGACCTTTGCACAAAAAAATGCCTTTACCGGTTTTGATACAGAAACCATGACCAATGGTTATTTATTGCTGAACTGGGGAGCCGGTGCAGATATCCAGAACAGTAAAAAGAAAACCATCTTCAGTCTGCATTTTGCCATTGCCAATCTCACAGATAAAGCATGGCAAAGTCACCTGAGCCGTTTGAAATATGCAGCGGAAAACCTGGTAAGCGGCCGTACCGGGGTCTTTAATACCGGTCGCAATTTTTCGGTCAAACTGAATATTCCTTTCGGGTTTAGCCTGAAATAAATTTCTCATTTGGGTGTGAATAACAGCCCTGCCGGCGCTCCAACAAGCAATGGCGGGGCATTTTTTTGTATTTTGGGGGATGGAAATCAGTTTCAATACACCAGCCCTGCTCTTTCCGGCCATCACGCTGCTCTTACTGGCCTATACCAATCGTTTTCTGGCCATCGCCAACCTGATCCGTAAATTACACGATGAGTATATCAGCGGAAAGAAAACAGCCCAGTTACTGGCCCAGCTGCATAACCTGAAAAAGAGGATCAATTATATCAGGCAGATGCAGGCACTCGGAGTACTGAGTTTTTTATGCTGCGTGATTTGCATGTTCAGTATTTATAAAGAATGGACAAAGCCCGCTGAGTATATCTTTGCCGCCAGTCTGCTCAGCCTCCTGGCTTCATTAATTATTTCACTGGTGGAGATTTTTCTCAGCACCCGTGCGCTGGAACTTGAACTGAGCGATATTGAGGAATTGGAGAAAACCAATTTCTTCAGCGGACTGATGAGTAATAAGGATAAAAAAGAATCATAGCATTGAATATGCGTTAGGGATTGATCAAACTCCTGGCAATAATTTCAGCCGCTCATTTGGCGCAGCTGTTTCACAGCAGCTGATAATTTTAATCCATCATCTTCATCACCGACATCCAGCTGCCGGCATTGTAGACTTCTTTCAAACCATTTTCCTTGAGGATGGCAGTCGCCTTACTGCTTCTGTCGCCCGAAGAACAGCAGATCACTACCGGTTTTTGCAGATCACGGATACGCCCAATACTTACCCGGATACGGTCTACCGGAATATTCAAAGAACCGGGAACCCTTCCGCGGTCATATTCATTGGCGGTTCGCACATCAATCACCACCGCACCCTGTTTCAGGGCCGCTTTGATCTTGTTCTTACCAAAACCCAGAAAAGAAAAAATTCCCATCGTTAAGCCACCGTGATTTTTGGTTTACGTTCGCCGATCTGCTGCCGCCACATGGCATAATACAACCCTTTTTCAGCCAGCAGTTTTTCATGATTGCCGGTCTCCACCACATCCCCTCTTTCCAGTACATAAATACGATCGGCATGCATGATCGTACTCAGGCGGTGAGCAATCAGGATCGTGATCTGCTGACCCTGCAATGAAATATCACGGATGGTATCGGTAATCTCTTCTTCCGTTAAAGAGTCAAGCGCAGAAGTAGCTTCGTCGAATAATAATAATTTGGGACGGCGCAGTAAAGCGCGTGCAATAGATAATCTTTGTTTTTCTCCACCTGATAATTTCAGTCCGCCTTCACCAATCATGGTATCCAATCCATTCTCGGCCCTCCGGAGCAGGTTCTGACAGGAAGCTTTTTGCAACACATCATTCAGGTCATCATCCGTTGCTTCCGGATTCACGAAGAGCAGGTTTTCTTTAATGGTGCCGGAAAATAGTTGAGTATCCTGTGTTACAAAACCAATCTGGTTCCGCAGGTCATTGAAATCAATGCTGTTTTCATCCATCCCATTGTACAAGATCTTTCCCTGCTGCGGACGGTATAATCCCACCAGCAATTTCATTAGTGTGGTTTTACCGGAACCCGATGGTCCCACAAAGGCAATGGTCTCGCCTGTATTTACCGAAAAGCTGATATTGTTAATGGCATTATGAATCGCAGTCTGGTGTTTAAATGCCACCTGATCAAATTCCAGGGTCTGGATATTACCCAAGTGTTTCGGATTCACCGCCATGGGTTCCGGTGGTTTGTTCATCAGGTTTTGGAAATTTTCCAGTGAGGCCTGTGCTTCCCGGTAGGTGAGGATGATATTGCCGATTTCCTGTAAAGGACCGAATACAAAGAAGGAGAAAATCTGCATGGTCACCAATTGACCGGCCCGCATTTCACCTTTAAAGATGATCACCATCAACAGGAAAAGTATCACCTGACGAAGGGTGTTTACAAAGGTACCCTGGATAAAACTAACACTGCGGATTCGTTTGACCTTGGTCAGTTCCAGTCCGAGTATTTTAAAAGTATTAATGTTCAGCCTTTTCACTTCCTGCTTGGTGAGACCCAGGCTTTTCACCAGTTCAATATTACGCAGGGATTCGGTGGTGGCACCGGCTAATGATGTGGTTTGATTCACAATTTTCTTCTGAATGGTTTTTACTTTTTTACTCAGCACATTGGAAATAATAGTGAGTAAAAAGATCCCGCCAAAATAGACCAGCGGCAGCATCCAGGTAATGGTAAAGGCATAAACCGCCACAAAAAAGATTCCTACAAAAACAGGCAGGAGGATATTGATAAAGGAAGAAATAAATCTTTCCGTATCCACCCTTACTTTTTGTAAAATACCAAGGGTTTCACCACTGCGGGCATCTTCAAATTCCTGGTAAGAAAGTCCCATGGCATGTTGCAATCCCTTTGTAAAAATCGTGGCCCCGAATTTCTGCGTGATCAGGTTCAAAAGGTAATCCTGAAAGGCCTTGGCGATCCGGCTGACCATGGCCACGGTAATGGACATGAGTACAATAAACCAAACACCGGGATATTTCCAGGAAAAGGAATTGAAGAACCGGTTACTGTCAAAATTATGTTGTGGCGGATTGCCGATACCCTGGTGCCCATTGGCCAGGTCTACCAATCGGCCAAATAAAATCGGATCCACGAGGGAGAAACCAATATTGACAGAGGCCAGGAACATGACCAGGAAGACCAGCCATTTATAAGGTTTGAGATAAGTGATCAGTATTTTCATGTAAACAGGTTGGTATTTGTAATTCGTTGGGGTTTGTGACCAGTTAGCTGTACCGGATGGCAAACATCGTACAAGTTCGGAAAAAATGACAAATAAGCAGGTTCTCTTCTTGTTAACCGGTAAATGCAGGGATTAACCACGGTGTTTTTCCGATGGAGTACCCTGATCAGGTGATAAGGCTGAAGTTTAGACAGGTAATTTGTAATTTTCGATTCCTGTAAAAAGCGTAAAACCTATCCCTGAGAATGTCAAAAGATGAATTTAACCGGATCCATTCCCTGGTCGGGAAGGCCATACCTGTTGGGGATGGATTGTTCTCGGGTCAGCTGGGACTTTCCCTCTATTATTATTGTCTGTATAGTATTCTCGATGAAGTTGAGTTTGCTGAAAAAAGTATTGAGCTCCTGGAAGAAGTCATGAACCGGGAGGAGCCGGGCAGGGGAGGACTCAATGGTCATAGCCTGGCCAATGGCACGGCCGGACTGGGGTATTTATTATCTCTCTATGCTGCGGAAGGATTGGTGGAGCTTGACCTGGATGCTGATTTTGCCGAAGCCGATGAACAATTATTTATCCATGCTTTACATCAGTTAAAAAATGAGGGTAGTCCCGATTTTTTACACGGTGCCACCGGGACCATGCACTATTTCCTTACCCGCAGCGGGGAGCCCCGTATCAGGCAATACCTGGAAGAACTGGCTGGTGCATTTGCCCAACTGGCCATCCATACAGC
>DAORJS010000167.1:0-6139 GCA_035439185.1 Chitinophagaceae bacterium | reverse complement strand
TATTCCAGGAAGGAAAATCAATTCTGATAGAAAGGGAAGACAGTCTTGCCAATCCAAAATACGGATCGCTCAGATACAATATCCGGGAACACCGAATCACTGACACGGTCTGGGATAAAGGCGACGAGCTGTTCATCCCTCAAACAGAATTAAATTATTCGCACCGGATCCAGGGCTATTTACATCAGGATATGGTTACAAGGGACTTCGACTATGATCGTAACAGCTTATTCGAATATCCCTTCCAGGCAGGCCGGGTGGATACGATGGTTGTTTTAGACTCCGCCGGCGAAATAAGCAGCTACCAGGCTGTACAGGAAGTTCCTTATCTGCGTTACATCACCGGAATTGATAAAGCGGAAAGCGACTACAGAGAGATAGGTGATAAAATGGAAAGCCTGCAGATTGGACAGGTCCGTTACTGGGATGATAGTTGTTACCTGGTACTCAGTACACAAAATAAATTATTCCTGTATTCTGCCGCACTTGATTCCGTAATCCGAACCATCAATTGCAGTACGAACCGGTATTCCAAATTATTCCCGCTGGCGAATAAGTATATGCTTATATCCAATGAGAACAGCAATAACTGTTACATCATTGATCCGGCAAAAGGAATCATTATTGCAAATATCAAAGGCTTTATCAACCCCAGTATCTACCAGCCCGGCGGATTCCTGATTCTGGAAGATGCTGCTTTTGGCAATTACAGTATTTACCGTGAAAACGATTTTGGCCTGATCGCAACCGTCACTTCTTTTTCAAAAACTGATTTTGTCGTTAAAACCGCCAGTGGTCTTTTTGATGGAACAGAAAAGGCCATTGAAAATCTTTATTTTCTGATCAATGATACTACCGATAAAGTAAAACCCTGGAAAACGATTGACCTGAACCAACTCAAGGCCAAATACTTTATACCCGGTCTTTGGGAAAAATTGCTGAGCGGGGATTCCACTGATCTGCCTGATGTAGAGAGTATCAAAAATATTTCCCTGGCTCCTGAAATTATTGCTGACAGCAGCTGGTCTCCGGCCAAACCCTATAAGGTTACGCTGATTAATAAAGGTGGCGGGATCGGTGCTGTTCGGGTTGTTATCAATGGTAAAGAAGTGATTGCCGATGCAAGAAAAAATCCGATCAATGCAGCAGCGGGTAAAATGGCCCTTTCCATTGATCTTTCCCCTTATCAATCTTATTTCAGCGGTGAAAAAAACACGATTCAGGTTTTCTGCAGCAATATGGATAGCAGCCTGGTATCCAGGGGAGGCATCACCACTTCATCTGCCAAATCCATTGCTCAGGCAGGCCCCCGTCTTTTTGTAATTAGTATCGGCACCAGTAATTATAAAGGAGACCAGATCGATCTCCAATATTCTTCCAAAGATGCCAGTGATATGGCCGCAGCTATCCAAACAGGGGCCCGGCCATTATTTGGAGCCGACAGCACATTTGTTTTCCGGCTGGTCAGTGATAACAGCGATTCCAGCATGCTGCCAACCAAGCGTAATATTGTACGCACTTTCAGAGAACTCAGTAAAAAAGCGGAACCCCGGGATATTGTTTTATTTTACCTCAGCGGGCATGGCATTAATGCGGGAGGAGATTTCTGTTATCTGACAGCGGATGCCTATACCGCCAACCCCTCGGCATATATATTCAAGGAAATGCTGCAGGCTGTTGCCATCAGCAGCAAAGAGTTTACTGAGTATTTCAAAAAAATAACAGCACGCAAACAATTAATGATTATTGATGCCTGTGCATCGGGTAAGGTTGTAGAAAACCTGATTGCTCACCGGGATATCCCCTATAGCACTTTGAAAGCACTAGACCGTCTCAAAGACAGAACGGGAACACATATTATCACCGGCTGTGCGGCGGATGCCGTTAGTTATGAAGCCTCCAGGTACGGACAGGGATTGCTGACCTATAGTTTGCTCGAAGGGATCAAGGGTGCCTCCCTGCGGGAAAATAAATTCCTGGATGTGGTTCAATGGTTCCAGTATGCCAGGGAACGGGTACCTCAGCTCGCCGATGGTCTGGGCGGAATACAAACACCGCAGGTGTATAGTCCGGCCGGCAACCAGAGTTTTGATATCGCCCTGCTGGACGAGGAGGCCAAAAAAAATATTCCATTGGCTGCCGCCAGACCGGTTTATATCAAAAGTCAATTTCAGGATGAGGACAATTTTGCCGATCAGCTGCGTTTAGCCGGTACACTGGACAATCTGCTTACAGAAAAATCATCCCATAACAAAAAGGCTGGATTCATTTTTTTCCCTGTTGATGAATTCCCGGGGGCTTATCAGGTATTTGGTCGTTACCGGATTCAGCAAGATTCGATCCAGGCGGATGTAAAGATTTTTAAATCAGGTGTACAGGATGCTATCGCTACCTTTCATGTGAAAGCAACAGATAAAATATCATTAGCCACTGCGATCATGGAAAAAGTAACGGATTTAAAATAATTCCGGTTATTTTGTGTCACATGTTGCATGAACCTCCTCTCACCTGCCATATCATCCCTGGCCCGTATGCGGCACTGGCGTATTAAAGCCTGGAAAAACAATCCCCTGGATGCACAAAGGGAAGTATTGCAGGAATTGGTCACTTCAGCCCAATACACTGAGTTTGGCCGGAAATATGATTTTACCAACCTGTTTAATGTAAAAGATTTTAAAGCCGCTGTTCCTGTTCACGAATACGACGACCTGAAACCCTATATCGAAAGAATCATGAAGGGGGAACAGGATATATTATGGAACACACCCATTTACTGGTTTGCCAAAAGCAGCGGCACCACCAGTGAAAAAAGTAAGTTTATTCCGGTTAGTAATGAAAGTCTGGAAGATGGCCATTATAAAGCATCCAAAGATGTACTTTGTATGTATTATCAATACCGGCCCGATTCCGCCCTGCTCACGGGCAAAGGACTGGTGATTGGTGGCAGCCATAGTATCAATCCGGTGAATCATGAAGCACATTATGGCGACCTGAGTGCTGTGTTATTTCAAAACTCTCCCTTCTGGGCACATTGGCTCCGTACCCCTGACTTAAGTATCGCCCTGATGGATGAATGGGAAAGCAAGATTGAAAAAATTGCTGAAGCTACAATTCGTGAAGAAGTGACTTCTGTATCCGGTGTTCCCACCTGGACCCTGGTACTCTTCAAAAGAATACTGGAGATCACCGGTAAAAAAAACATCAGTGAAGTGTGGCCCTCTCTTGAATTATATATGCATGGCGGGGTATCATTTACTCCCTACCGGGAACAGTTTCAGAAAATCATTGGCAAGAATATTAATTACCTGGAGATGTACAATGCCAGTGAAGGTTTCTTTGCGGCACAGGAACAACCCGGCGATGATGGCATGCTGCTTTTTACCGACCATGGCATTTTTTATGAATTCATGCCTGTAAGTGAGTACGGAAAAAAAGATCCTCAAACCATCGGGCTGCAACAGGTGGAGTTAGGAAAAAACTATGCTCCCGTGATCAGCACCAATGGAGGGCTCTGGCGTTATTTAGTGGGAGACACCATTCAATTTACATCCCTGAAACCTTTCAAGGTAAAAGTATCCGGCCGGCTCAAACATTTTATCAATGCTTTTGGAGAAGAAGTGATTGTTGACAATACTGATAAAGCAGTGACGATTGCCTGTGAAAAAACCGGCGCGATTGTAATCGACTATACCGCTGCCCCGGTTTATTTTTCTGATGCCGGCAATGGTGCCCATGAATGGCTGATTGAATTTGACAAGGCTCCGGACAATCTTGATCAGTTTACCGAAGCACTTGACCTGGCCCTACAAAGTATCAACAGCGATTATGAAGCCAAGAGACATAAAAATATCGCACTTCGGGCACCGGTGGTACATGTACTGGCTGATGGCCGGTTTAAGGAATGGCTGCGTACCAAGGGCAAACTGGGCGGGCAACATAAAGTACCGCGGCTGAGCAATGACCGGAAATTACTGGAAGAAATTCTATCCCTGGGATAAGCAATCGGGTATGAAATCAATATTAGTCTCCATCTTTCTCTTTGCTTTTATTTTTTCAGGTCAGTCACAGTCCTCACTTAAACTGGTGAAGCAGGAAGTGAAGCTGAAAAACAAAACAGCTTTTTCCTTACAGATTCCGGAAGGCTACCAGATTGCTGTGGCGGCAGAAGGCTTAAATCGTCCCCGTTTTTTTTGTATCAGTCCGGATGGTCGCTTATTCATCACCGATATGTTTGACCGCTCTGATAACAAAAAAGGAAAAGTATTGATTCTTGAGAACTGGTCAGACAGCAGTAAGACTTTTCAAAAAATCACAACTTACAAGGATGGACTCCATAACCCTAACCAGATTGCTTTTTATACAAACAATGGAGAACATTACCTCTACATAGCCGAGACCGGCAAACTGAGTTATTACCGTTATTCTAACGGAGATTTGAAACCTTCTTCTGCTCCCATAACTATTGCCAGCTTTCCTGATTATGGCCTTAGTTATAAATATGGTGGCTGGCACCTCACCCGGAGCATCGCCATTCACAACAATAAATTGTATGTAACCATCGGCAGCAGTTGTGATGCCTGTATTGAAAAAGAAGAAATCAGGGCCAGTCTGGTGGAAATGAATCCGGATGGCAGTAACCTGAAATATATTGCCCGTGGTTTACGAAACGCTGTTGGCATCAAATGGGTAAAGGATGAACTCTGGGTTACCAATATGGGACGTGATAACCGTGGCCCCGATAAACCGGAAGAACAATTGATGAAAATTACTCCGGGAAGTTTTTATGGCTGGCCTTATTATTTTCAATACCGGAAACAGATCATCACCGACCCGGCATTTAAAGATTCGGTGAAACCGGCCTGGGTCAAAAGACCACCGATCAGTCAATGGGGTATTAAAGCACATTCGGCGCCGCTGGGTTTTGCTTATTTCAACGGTTTCAGTGATAGTCTGCTCAATAATAGCTTTCTTACCGCCTTACATGGCAGCACCAGTGTATGGCGGCAAAGAGGCAATGCCGTGGTGCAAATGATGCCGAACGGACAGTACCGGGAAATTGTAACCGGATTTTTACAGGGCAAAACCGAAGACAAACGTTTTGGCCGTCCCTGTGATGTATTACAATGGAATGAGCACTCTTTCTTTATCAGTGATGACAAGAACGGTGTGATCTATTATGTCTGGAAAGAAAACTGATCCCTGATTTTAGGGTCATTTGCCATTAATTCCTTTTTTTTGCCAGATACAAAATCTGCGTTATGAAATTACTCGAAGGAAAAGTTGCCATTGTAACCGGTGCCGCCCGTGGTATCGGAGAAGGGATTGCCCTCAAATTTGCTGAACAGGGTGCGAATGTGGCTTTTAGTTATGTGAGTGAAAGCAGTCGCGAAAAAGCGGCGGCACTCGAAGCCAGACTGCAGGCCATGGGTGTAAAAGCAAAAGCCTGGCAGAGTAATGCGGGTGATCTTGCTCAGTGCGAATCCTTTGTCAATGATGTTTTGAAAGAATTCGGCACTATAGATATATTGGTGAACAATGCGGGTATCTCCAAAGACAATCTGCTGATGCGGATGAGTCCGGAGCAATGGAATGATGTCATCCAGGTAAACCTTAACAGTGTATTCTACATGACCAAACAGGTGATCCGTCCCATGATGAAGGCCCGCAGTGGTTCGATCATTAATATGAGTTCCATCATCGGTGAAATTGGCAATGCCGGACAGGCCAGTTATGCGGCCAGTAAGGCCGGCATCATTGGCTTTACCAAATCGGTGGCCAAGGAACTGGGCAGCCGGAATATCCGTTGTAATGCCATTGCACCTGGCTTTGTGGAAACCGATATGACTTCTTATCTGAAAGATGGAGAAGCAGCTGATAAATACAAGGCCGGTATTCCTTTGGGGAAATTTGCTTCAGCAGAAGATATCGCCAATTCCGCATTATTTCTGGCATCCGATCTTTCTTCTTATATCACGGGGCAAACGCTGAGTGTTTGCGGGGGGTTGAACATTTGAGGAAAATGTGGAAATACGTGAATGTGAGAGTGTGAAAATTTTGGTGCTGTGAAAAATAATGGCGTTAACTTCATTAACGGCCTCATCATCATTCCCACATTCCCACATTCCCACATTCCCACATT
>DAORJS010000166.1:0-6176 GCA_035439185.1 Chitinophagaceae bacterium | reverse complement strand
CTGATGTCTGAATCACTCCGGAATGATGGACGGATCTGGGTACCGAAACAACAGGGAGATAAACGTAAACCCAACGAAATACCCGAAGAAGAAAGAGATTATTATCTCGAAAGAAGATACCCGGCCTTTGGTAACCTGGTGCCTCGTGATGTGGCTTCCCGGGCGGCTAAGGAAAGATGTGACGCAGGATATGGCGTTGGATCAACCGGACAGGCTGTTTATCTCGATTTCAAATTCAACCTGATCAATAAATACGGAAAAGCGGAAGCGAATAAAAGAGGCATTGATCATCCGGATGAAGCGACTCTTATCGCACTCGGCAAAGAAGTGGTGAAAGAAGAATACGGTAACCTCTTCGATATGTACGAAAAGATCACCGGTGAGAATCCATATGAAGTGCCGATGCGGATCTATCCGGCTGTGCATTATACCATGGGTGGTTTATGGGTGGATTATGAACTCATGACCACCGTAAAAGGTTTGTATGCATTGGGAGAAGCCAATTTCAGTGATCATGGTGCCAACCGCCTGGGTGCTTCTGCATTGATGCAGGGTCTGGCTGATGGATACTTCGTGATTCCCTATACCATGGGTAATTACCTGGCCGATGATATTGCGACCAAGGCGATCCCTACCGATCATCCTGCATTTATTGCTACAGAAAAAGAAGTGAGTGACCGGATCAATACGCTGATCAATATCAAAGGAAAACAAACCGTGGAAAGCTTCCACAAGCGTTTGGGAAAGATCATGTGGGAGAAATGCGGAATGGCAAGGAATGAAAAGGGTTTAAAGGAAGCGATTACAGAAATACAGGAGCTGAAAAAAGAATTCTGGAGCGATCTGCGTATTCCCGGTAACGTGAATGAAATGAATCCCGAGCTGGATAAGGCCGGCAGGGTAGCCGATTTTATTGAACTCGGTGAACTGATGTGCCGCGATGCGCTCGACCGTAACGAAAGCTGTGGTGGTCATTTCCGGGAAGAAAGCCAGACCGAAGAAGGGGAGGCTAAGAGAGATGATGAGCACTATGCGTATGTAGCTGCCTGGCAGTATAAAGGAGAGAGTGATTGGGCATTGCACAAAGAAGCATTGCAGTTTGAAGTGGCGAAGCCGACGCAGAGGAGTTATAAGTAGTGTGAGAATGTGAGGATGTGATGAATGTGGGAATGTGAGGATGTGAGAATGTGGGAATGTGGGAATGTGAGGATGTGGGAATGTGGTTTTTCACGGTTTAGAGTGGGTAAAAAAGCGTAAGTTCTTGGGAAAATACAAATGGGTATGCTCTCTTTATAGAGCGAAACAGAATAGTTTCATCTGTAAAAAGAAGCTTGGAAGCAAAGAATATTATAGTGGAGAAAGTGCTGGATTTTGGATTGGAAATTGTGAGGTTCTGTGAATTGCTGAATGAAAGCAAGAAATTTGTTGTTTCAAACCAGTTGTTGAGGAGTGGGACATCGGTAGGTGCGAATGTATTCGAGGCCCAGCATGCTGAAAGTAAATTGGATTTTGTTCATAAAATGAAAATTGCTGTCAAAGAGGCCAGTGAAACACTGTTTTGGCTTTTGATCTGTGAGAGAAGCAGCAACTATCCTGATAGCAGTTCTTTAAAAATAATGGTTGAAGAGATTATTCGGATTATTTCGAAAATTATTATTACCAGCAAAGTCGGTTTCAGGCAAAGCTGATATTGAGAATAACACTCTTCCTGCCATATTAAAATGAATCATTTAATTTTTTGAATATGGGGTGTTGTGCCATTTCCACATTCCCACATTCATCACATTCACACATTATTCTGTATGGAACACTACACAATGAACCTGACTTTAAAAGTCTGGAGACAAAAAAACAAAGACGATCGCGGTGGTTTTGAAACCTATCCGGTAAAGAACATTTCTTCTGAAATGTCTTTCCTGGAAATGATCGACGTATTGAACGAAGAGCTGATCCGTGATGGAAAAGAGCCGATCGCTTTCGACCATGATTGCCGCGAGGGAATCTGTGGTATGTGTTCTATGTATATCAATGGCCGTCCCCATGGCCCCTGGCACCAGAATACCACCTGCCAGCTGCATATGCGTGCATACAAGGATGGAGATACCATCGTCATTGAACCCTGGAGAGCCAATGCCTTCCCGGTCATAAAAGACCTGGTTGTTGACAGAACCGCATTTGATCGAATTATCCAGGCCGGAGGTTATATTTCAGTCAATACCGGTAACGCTGTGGATGCCAATGCTATACCTGTTGAAAAGGACAAGGCAGATGCAGCTTTTGCCGCTGCCGCCTGTATCGGTTGCGGTGCCTGTGTTGCGGCCTGTAAAAATTCATCTGCCCTCTTATTCGTATCAGCCAAGGTTTCTCACCTGGCCCTCCTGCCACAGGGTGATCCGGAAAGAAAATCGCGCGCCATGAACATGGTGGCCCAGATGGATAAAGAAGGATTTGGTGCCTGCACCAATACCGGAGCCTGTGAGGCAGTTTGTCCGAAGGGTATCAGCATTGAAAATATAGCCCGCCTGAACAGGGAATATATTATGGGGGCTGCAACGGCAGAATAATATCAGAAGCGGTAAATAGTTCCAATAGATACTGCAAGCAGGGGATCAGCTTTTGATGTTTCTTTCATAACTGATACTGCTGTGTTCATACCCCATTTTTCGTGGAAGTAATAATTAGCTGCAGCCCTTGCCCCGAGATTAAAGCGGAGATTATTCCGGTAATAACTCAGTGCCGGACCTCCATTGAAATTTAATTGAAGGTTCTTTCGGCAGTTCCAGGCTAATCCTGCTGATAGCTCCAGCACAGAATAACCCTTGTATTTAAAATCAGCATTACTTACTGTCACCTGTCTGCCCAGATAATGATGCAGCGCAGTTCTCAACAGCAACCCGGTCATTTTCCGGGAGCGGGTACTATCAGTTCTGCCAAATGGAATTTTGCCATACTCCATCGCAAGAGATGCCCCGGGAAAATGGGTTTCTCCAAACAATCCCACTGGTAATTGAATGGTAGCTTCCGCTTTCCAGTAATGATGATTTTGTGCTGCTGCATGGATGAAGAGGATAAATAAGAAAGAAAGGGTCAGGAGGTATTTCATATAGAACTTAATCAGTATAAAGGGAAACTTGATCTCCAAATTTCCTCTTTTTAACTGAATTAACAGCAGGGGGTAACTTTCCTGCAATAAAAGGTCGAATTTTGCGATTTTGAGTTAAAGTCCCTGCTATTGAGTTGGTTGCGAATAATATCCCTGCCTTTCATAATCACCTTGTTCTGCATTCATGGCCATGCACAGGGGCCAGCAGGCAATACCAACAACGGCCCGAATTTACGATTCAGGCAAATGGCAGTCAGAGGCGATTCCACATGTCTGGATACACTCAGTATCATTCCTGGTTCCGTTCAAATTAAAGATATCATCGCTGCCGATTACCGGATTGACCTCGTGAATGCCATTCTCATCTGGAACCGCAAACCGGCAACGGATAGCATTCAGATCAGATACCGGGTATTTCCTTTTAAGCTGAATGCTGTGACCAGCCGGATGGCTTATGATAGTGTAAAGACAAAATTCTATGTTACCCCCTTTGAATTCAACGATGGTTCAGGCAATGCTCAACGGGGAATTTTTGATTTCGGGACTTTAAAAGCAGAGGGAAGTTTTGGCAGACAGGTAGGTTTTGGAAACAGCCAGGATGCCGTACTTAATTCAACCTTTAACCTGCAGTTAAGCGGGATGCTGGGTGACAGTATCGAGATCCAGGCAGCGATTACCGATAATAATATTCCGATCCAGCCGGATGGGAATACCCAACAGCTTAATGAGTTTGACCAGGTCTACCTGCAATTCAAAAAGAAAGGCTGGCAACTCAATCTCGGTGATATAGATTTAAGACAGAACCAGTCTTATTTTCTGAGTTTTTATAAGCGCTTACAGGGGATTTCTTTTCAGACTAAAAACAGAATATCTAAAAACCTGCAATCCAAAACCCTGGTCAGCGGATCCGTGGCCAAGGGCAAATTCACCAGGAATATCCTGACAACGCTGGAAGGGAATCAGGGACCTTACCGGTTAAGAGGGGCGAACAACGAATTCTTTTTTATCATCCTGGCCAATACAGAAAGGGTTTTTTATGACGGGCAATTACTGCAAAGGGGGGAAGACCAGGATTATGTGATCAACTACAATACAGCTGAAATCACATTTACCCCGAAGAGAATGATCACGAAAGACAGCCGGGTACAGGTGGAATTTGAATATGCCGACCGGAATTACCTGAATGCAAACCTTTACCTCTCGCAGGAACTGGAAATCGGCAGCAAACTAACCCTCCGGCTCGGGGCTTTTCAGAACAGTGATGCTAAAAATTCTTCCATCAATCAGGTTTTGGATGACCAGCAGAAATTATTCCTCACAGGCCTTGGCGATAGTGTGCAAAGGGCTTATTACCCCGCAGCCATTATTGACACATTTGCCGCAGGAAAGGTATTGTATGAAAAAGTAATTGTGACACCGGGGGTGGATTCATTTTATCGTTACTCCACAGATCCATTGCTGGCCCGTTATAATCTTTCCTTTGTGGACCTGGGAATTGGCAATGGAAACTATATACCCGATTTCAATGGCGCTAATGGAAAAGTTTATCGCTATGTGGCACCGGTTGGCCCGGTAAAACAAGGACAATACGAGCCGGTTCAGATTCTGGTTGCCCCCAAAAAGCAGCAGATCATTAATCTGGGGATGGATTATAAAATAAAACCCGGAACCATTTTAAAAGCTGAGATTGCCACGAGTAATAATGATGTAAATACCTTTTCTGCCAAGGATGATGGCGATGACAGGGGCTGGGCCGGTAAATTACAGTTTAGTCATGATCATTCATTTTCCAATCAGAAGAAACTGCAACTGACCACCGGACTGGATTATGAATTTGTGAATAAACAATTCAGGCCACTGGAAAGATTGCGTAATGTTGAATTTACCCGCGACTGGGGCCTCGATCTGCAGGTAGTTCCGGTACCGGTAGATGAACAAATCATCCGGGCAACGGCCAAACTCAGGGATGCCAAAAGTCATACTGCGCAATTCCAGTTCACGAATTACCGCCGGAATGATGATTATTCCGGTTTTCAGCAGCAGGTTATCCATTCCATCAATGCAGCCGGATGGCAGGTGAATAGTCAGATGATCATCACCAGTTTTACAGCAAGGGATACCCGTGGGGTTTTTGTTAGGCCGCAGATTGATATCAGTAAAGAACTGAAGGCGCTTGATAAATGGAGACTGGGTTTCAATTATTCTCTGGAGAAAAATAATAACCGGAACAGAACTGCGGATACCTTATTGCCCCTGGCTTTCTGGTTTGATATTTATACGGCCTACCTGCAATCCGGTGATGCCAAAAAGAACAAACACAGGATCAGCTTTTTTACAAGATCTGATAAGTATCCGCTGCTGAAAAAATTTATCCGGGGTGACCGGAGTCTGAATCTGAACCTGCAGACAGAATTACTGGCTAATCCCAAAAGACAATTATACCTGAATACCACGTTCAGGAAACTGAAAGTATATGATACAACGGTTTCAAAGCAAAAAGAAGATGAAACAATTCTGGGCAGGGTCGAGTATGTGATGAACGAATGGAAGGGTTTACTCACGGGTAATTTACTCTATGAAGTGGGAGCAGGGCAGGAGCAACGCCCGAATTTTGCCTATCTGGAAGTACCGGCAGGAACCGGACAGTATGCATGGATCGATTATAACGGCGATGCAGTACAGCAGCTGAATGAATTCGAGATAGCTGCCTTCCCGGATCAGGCAAAGTATATCAGGATATTTACCCCCACCAACGATTTTATCAAAGCGAATTATATCACATTCAACTATAGCCTGACCATTTCTCCGCGATCCCTGCTCAATGCAGCTGACCTGAAAGGGTTCCGGAAACTGATTTCAAAACTCATGCTTATCAGCTCAATGCAGATCAATAAAAAATCTGTTTCCAGCGGAAGTTTTGAATTCAATCCTTTCAAATACAGTGTGAACAGCGATGACCTGATCACCCTCAATACCATCCTGCTGAACACCCTTTCCTATAACCGTTTCAGCAGTAAGTGGGGGGTGGATTTCAGTAATCTGCGGAACAGCGGCAAATCCCTGCTAACCTATG
>DAORJS010000165.1:0-6206 GCA_035439185.1 Chitinophagaceae bacterium | reverse complement strand
GTCGTGAAGTTTTTATTATCAATACTTAAGGCCGGTTTTCGGCCGAGAGATTATGAAACAATTAAACATATACATTCATGGACCCGAATATACTTTCCGTCATCATTGGGGCAGCCGCCCTCATAGTGGGCCTCATAGCGGGTAAGCTCATCTTTGCCCGGAACACCCGCAAAAAAATAGAAGAAGCCGAAATTCAGTCTCAAACCATCATCAGAGAAGCCGAACTCAGGGCCGAAACCATCCGCAAGGAAAAAGAACTGGAGGCCAAGGAGAAATTTGTGCAGATGAAGTCTGCCCATGATAAGGACGTGTTTGAAAAGAATAAAAAGATCAATGATGCTGAGAACAGGATCCGCCAGAAAGAACAAACCATCAACCAGAAAGAAAGCGGACTGGAAAAACAGATCAAGGAAAATGATGCCATCAAGGAAAACCTGAACCGGCAGATTGAACTGGTGAATATCAAAAGAACTGAACTGGAAAAACACCAGGAAGAACATATCCGCCGCCTCGAAAAAATTGCCAACCTTTCCGCTGAAGACGCCAAAACCCAATTGGTGGAAAGTCTGAAAAGCGAAGCCCAGACCCGTGCCCTGGTGCTGCAACAGGAAATCATTGAGGAAGCTAAACTGAAAGCAGGCAAAGAAGCCCGTAAGATTATTATTCAAACCATTCAACGTACGGCTGCTGAGCAGGCCATTGAAAACTCTATTACTGTTTTCAATCTGGAAAGTGATGAGATCAAGGGTCAGATTATCGGACGGGAAGGCCGGAATATCCGCGCGATTGAAGCTGCCACCGGAGTGGACCTGATTGTAGATGATACCCCGGAAGCTATCATTCTTTCTTCCTTTGATCCCCTTCGCCGTGAAATTGCCCGTTTAAGTCTGCAAAGACTGGTAGCTGACGGAAGAATCCATCCGGCCCGTATTGAAGAAGTGGTGGAGAAAACAAAAAAACAAATTGAAGAACAGGTCATGGAGATCGGAGAGAGAACCGTGATTGAACTGGGTATCCACGGCCTGCATAAAGAACTGGTGAGGATGGTGGGCCGGATGCGGTTCCGTTCGTCCTACGGACAAAACCTGCTGATGCATAGCCGGGAAACAGCCAATCTCTGCGCCACGATGGCCGCTGAACTGGGCATGAATCCCAAACTGGCAAAAAGAGCCGGCCTGCTTCATGATATCGGCAAAGTACCCGATGAGGAAAGTGAACTGAGCCATGCATTGCTCGGTGCCAAACTGGCTGAAAAATATGGGGAGCACCCTTCCGTAGTCAATGCCATTGGTGCTCACCATGATGAAATGGAAATGCAATATGTAATTTCTCCTATTGTTCAGGCCTGCGATGCGATCAGCGGAGCAAGACCCGGTGCCAGAAGAGAAATCATGCAACAATACCTGCAAAGAATCAAGGACCTGGAATCACTGGCCATGGCTTATACCGGTGTTGAAAAAGCTTATGCCATTCAGGCCGGGCGGGAACTGCGGGTGATTGTGGAGGCCGACAAAGTAAGCGATCAGGAGTCTGACCGCCTTTCCTTTGAAATTGCCCAAAAGATCCAGACCGAAATGACCTTCCCCGGACAGATCAAAGTGACGGTGATACGGGAGAAAAGAGCGGTGAATGTTGCCAGATAATCTGTTAATTATCAGCATCTTACTATTATAATTTTTCGGCGGATCCGGACAGCCCGGATTCGCCGAAAAACTTTAAACCATAAACTTCTCACTTTAATCTCTTTCCCTTAACTTTGCACTCCCTTAAAAGCTAAGACAATGAACGCTATTGCATACGTACACGAGCAACTGTCAGGTAAAAAAGAATTTCCCGCATTCAAACCGGGTGATAATATTACTGTCAACTATAAAATCATTGAAGGAAACAAAGAAAGGATCCAGTCCTTCAAAGGTGATGTGATTAAAAAGCAGGGAAATGGCCATACTGCCAGCTTCACTGTAAGAAAGATCTCTGACGGAGTGGGTGTGGAAAGGGTATTCCCCTACTATTCTCCCAATATTGACTCTATTGTTGTCAATAAAACCGGACATGTACGCAGGGCGAAACTGTTCTATCAGCGTACCCGTAGCGGTAAAAGTGCCAGGATTCGTGAAAAAAGAATGGTTACTGAAGCAGCCGCCAAGTAATATTCCCCTCATCATATTTGAAAAAGTCCCGTTTATAACGGGACTTTTTTCATTCAAATCAGGTCCGCCAACTTTATATCCCATTATTTTTCCAGTACTCATTATCTTTGGTACTTAATAACAATTAACATGAACCCATATTTGTTAGCATTCGGCACCAATGAAATGATCATCATCGTTATTGTGGTGCTCTTATTATTTGGTGGCCGCAAAATTCCCGAACTGATGCGCGGGCTGGGTAAAGGGGTAAGGGAGTTCAATGATGCAAAGAGTAATGTAAAGCGGGAGATTGAGGAAAGCGCCAACGATGTAAAGAACGCTCCTAACAATAACTGATTCCCTGCCTTCTTTTCATTACCTCACCTCTTAAAGCGCACTGTTTGTTCGCCTACAGTTCTGTTGAGCAGTACCATGCCCGTTTACAGGATGGATCCACTACCTGTGTGCAGGCAGTAACCCATTATCTGGATCAGATCAATCAGTGCCTTCACCTCAATGCATTTATTTCGGTATATGCAGATGAAGCCCTGGATCGTGCGGCTGCATTGGATAAAGCCCGTCAATCCGGAACGGCCATGGAACCCCTGCATGGGGTTGTTATTGGAATCAAAGATGTAATCAGTCATAAAGATCACCAGCTCTCGGCTGCATCAAATATTCTCAAAGGATTTACTGCTATTTATTCAGCAACCGCTGTTGAAAGACTGCTTGCAGCAGGTGCCATTATCATTGGCTCGCTGAACTGCGACGAATTTGCCATGGGTTCCACCAATGAAAATTCTGCCTATGGAAAAGTATTGAATGCGATTGATGAAACCCGTGTGCCAGGTGGCTCATCAGGGGGATCAGCCGTTGCCGTACAGGCAGGTCTTTGTATGATTTCACTGGGTTCAGATACCGGAGGTTCCGTAAGACAGCCTGCTGATTTTTGCGGCATCATTGGTTTAAAGCCCGGATATGGACGGATCTCCAGGTACGGATTGATTGCTTATGCGTCTTCCTTTGATCAGATCGGCATTTTTGGTACTACTGTAAATGATGTGGCCCTGGCACTTGAAGTCATGGCAGGTGCTGATGAATACGACAGTACTGTATCACAGCAGGAAGTACCGGCTTATTCCCAACTCCTGCCAACAGAAAAAAAATTCAGGTATGCTTTTCTGCATTCCGCCCTGCATCACCCCGCTCTTGATCCGGAAATCCGGGAAGCCATCATCCGGAAAGGGACAGAACTGCAGGAAGAAGGGCATACTGTTGAAGCGGTTGATTTTAATCTGATCGATTATGTGGTGCCGGCCTACTATGTATTAACTACGGCAGAAGCTTCATCCAATTTGTCGAGATATGATGGTGTCAAATTCGGGTACCGGACCGGGTCAGACAGTAAGGACCTCATTGATTTTTATAAAAAGACCCGTTCAGAAGGATTTGGAAAAGAAGTTAAGCGAAGGATCATGCTGGGAACCTTTGTGCTCAGTGCCGGTTACTATGACGCCTATTATACCCGGGCACAGCGGGTCAGGCAGCTTTTATGCGACCAGATCAATGCCATTTTCAAAAATTATGATTTTATTTTTCTGCCCACTTCGCCCGTAACCGCTTTCCGCGCCGGAGAAATGGATGACCCGATTGCGATGTATCTTGCTGATATTTATACAGTAATGGCCAATCTGGTGGGTTGCCCGGCCATTTCCCTCCCCCTTTTTAAGCATAGTAACGGAATGCCCTTTGGCCTCCAGGTTATGTCGGCCCGTTTTGATGAGGTATCTTTGCTGCAGGCGGCCAACCAGCTCCTGACCCAAAAGAAGGACTGAGCGCCTTAAATCTTGCGAATCATCTTTGGTATATTATCCCTGGCGGGTTTATTGCAAACCCGGTCTGCCCATGCCGGTAACAACTGGCCTGAACCCGTTTGGACCATTTCGAAAGATACCCTGATCAAAAAAGACAGCAGCGGAGTTCCCAATCCCTCAGGCATGGATCCCAAAGAAAGTCTTACAAAGATGTTATCTGCGGCGATTGATAACAGTAATGTTACCGGTGCCAAATTAAACCCGATGGCCATATCATTTGTAGAAAACTATATTGCCAAACACAGAAAGGGTTACCTGTCGATGAAGAATAAATATGAGCCACACCTGAATCTGATGGATCAGGTACTGGAACAACATGGTATTCCCAAAGAAATGAAATACCTCGCTGTGATTGAGTCCCATCTCAATTCAACGATTACTTCCTGGGCCGGTGCCGTTGGACCCTGGCAGTTTATGCCGGCTACTGCCCGTCATTACGGGCTGGTGGTCAATGGATCCAGGGATGAAAGAATGGATTATTTTAAAAGCACCCATGCGGCCGCAAAAATGCTGACCGAATTATACAGCGAATTCAAAGATTGGTTACTGGTTGTAGCGGCATACAATGGCGGACCCGGCAATGTGCAAAGAGCGATCCGCAAAAGCGGGGGCAGCAAGGATTTCTGGACCCTTCAGTATTTTCTGCCCAATGAATCCATGAACCATGTCAAAAAATTCATTGCCACCCATTATATATTTGAAGGGGATGGTGGTGTAACCACACTTACCAAAGATGAAACCAGGGATTTGCTGAACAATACCGTTAAGCTGAATGAAGAAGAACAGAAAAAATCAACCGCTTACAATATTACCGGCAGATTCAGTTCGGCAGTAATCATGAAGCACCTGGATATGGACAAGGATGATTTCAACCGGTACAATCCCAATTTTGATAATGAAATTGCGATCAAGGGTTCCTATAACCTGCGTCTCCCTGTACAGAAAATGAATAAGTTTATTGCGAAGCGGTATGAAATCCTGGATGAAAGCATGCAATTGCTGATGTCGCAGGGCAGTGGCAAATAAACTCAGCGCAGTACGGCCTCGATCGCTGAGGCCTTTAATAAACACTCTTCCCATTCTTTTTCAGGATCACTGTACCAGGTGATACCTGAACCTGCCTGGAATGACAGGTAACCGTTGCCGGCATTATACATGATACTCCGGATGACCACATTAAAATCAAAATCGCCGGAAGGACTGATATAGCCCAGTGCACCTGAAAAAATACCTCTGCGGCTTCTTTCATATTCCAGAATCAGTTCCATCACTCTTTTCTTGGGAGCACCTGTCATGGATCCCATCGGGAAACAGGCCCGGATGATATCAGCAAAAGAAAGATCCTGTCTGATCGTTCCGCTTATAGTTGAAATCATCTGGTAAACCTGGGGAAAGGAATAAACACCAAAGAGTTCATCTACTTTCACTGAACCTTCATCACATACCCGGGAAAGATCATTGCGGACCAGGTCGACCACCATTACATTTTCTGACCGGTCTTTTTCACTTTCCTGTAATGCTTTCCTGCCAGCCTGGTCCTGCTCCGGGTTACTGTTGTTTCGTCTGGCGGTACCCTTGATGGGCTGAGACAGTATCCTTGTACCCTCTTTCCGTAGGAATCGCTCGGGGCTGGCACAGATCAGCCAATGATCATCCTGCCGGTAAAGCGCTGAAAATGGATTGGGCGATACCCGGCTGAGATCCCTGTACACAGTTAATGGGTTGATCAGGCAGTCTTCTGCATAAAATTCCTGACAAAAATTGATTTCGTAACAATCCCCTCGGAGGATATGTTTTTTAATTTCTTCCAGTGCGGATAAATAAGCTGCTTTGGTATAACGGCTTTTAATGGCTGTTTTTTTCTCCTGTTCAGCAGGTTTGTCCGGAGCATCCTGAATCTCCTGCCAGATCGCATCGGGATCGGGACCCGAGATGGAAATCAGATTTTGAGTGAGCCTGATCAGGTATACCGGTTCAAAAAAAAAGCAATCCGGAAAACCGATCGGGTCGTAACAGGAGGAAGATAAACCGGTTGTTTCCAGCTGGAGATCATAGCTCAGGTGCCCAAATAACCAGGAGGGCGAAGCATCAATCATTTCCTGTAAACCTTTAAGGGCCTCTCCTGCCATGGCCTTATACTGACGTTTGACACCGGCAGCCAGCAGACATTCTTCTGTATGGGGTTGTAGCTGGTATTGATGAT
>DAORJS010000164.1:0-6306 GCA_035439185.1 Chitinophagaceae bacterium | reverse complement strand
TGTAATCGGTGGTCTGGCAGTTGGAATGGAATCAACCTTCCTGCCCATTTTAGTACTGGCTGGTGGTATCTGGGGTTCTTATGAGTTTGCCGGTTTATATGGCGTAGCGATTGCTGCAGCCGGAATGATGGCAACCACCGCCATGCAATTGGCCATTGATGCATTTGGACCAATTGCAGATAATGCAGGTGGTATTGCTGAAATGAGTGAATTACCCAAAGAGGTTCGTGAAAAAACCGATGTACTCGATGCAGTTGGTAATACAACGGCCGCTACCGGTAAAGGATTTGCGATTGCCTCTGCTGCATTGACGGCCCTGGCCCTTTTTGCCGCTTTTGTTGGTGTGGCCATGCCCGATAATCAGCATATTGATATTTATAAAGCTGATGTACTGGCTTCTCTGTTTATTGGTGGAATGATCCCGATGATCTTTTCATCATTGGCCATCCGTGCTGTAGGCCAGGCCGCCATGAGCATGGTGGAGGAAGTTCGCCGTCAGTTCCGGACGATTCCGGGTATCATGGAAGGAACAGGCAAACCTGAATATGATAAATGCGTGGCCATTTCCACACAGGCTTCTATCAGAAAAATGCTCTTACCAGGCGCCATCACCATTATCGCTCCACTCGCCATTGGATTTACACTCGGTCCCGAAGCATTGGGCGGTTTCCTGGCCGGTGCTACCGTAAGTGGTGTGCTGATGGGAATGTTCCAGAACAATGCCGGAGGTGCATGGGATAATGCCAAGAAATCATTTGAAAAAGGAGTGGAAATCAACGGGGAGATGTATTATAAAAAATCTGAACCCCATAAAGCTTCTGTAACCGGTGATACCGTGGGTGATCCTTTTAAAGATACATCAGGTCCTTCCATGAATATCCTGATCAAACTGATGTCGATCGTTTCACTGGTAATTGCCCCTACCCTGGCGCAAATAAATCATGGAGCCAGTGCCAGTACCGGTAAACAGGAAATCAAGGAAGCGATTGTAATCAAAAGTAATACTACCGATACCGCACAGGGCATTAATCCGCTGACAAAAGCCCTGTTGGAAGATGGACTGATTGCTTCTGACAATTATTCCATCGAGTTTACAGAGGATAAAAAATTAAAGATTAATGCTGTGGTTCAACCCGATTCTTTATATTTGAAATATTACCCGTTATCATCTCATAATACACCATAAAAGCTTAATCAGAACCATTAATTCAAGTCCTGCTGTTTCTACAGCGGGACTTGCTATTTCCGGTATAAGCTGATGGCATTTTCACTGATTTTATAATAGCCATTGCTGACCTGATCACGCAACGCCGTTTGCGCAATAAATTCAATGATATCTTCTCTTCTGTCAATAGGTAATCCGGTTGCTTTCTCCCAATTCGCCCGGACAGGCAAATCGATATAGGCCACACAATCGCCCCCTCCAAATTCATAGTAAAAAGAAAGCCGCTTATTCCCTTCCACATAAATAACTGTTCCTCCCCTTCCTTCCGAATGATACTCCAGCCGGCGGCTGAACCGGTCACTGATTTCCTGTAAAACCCTTTCCCGGAGGTTCAGATCTTCATCCGGAATCAGGTTTCCCGATCCATCCCGGTATTGGATATAGCTTTCCGTTGGGACGTTGATTTCGGTTTTTTCCTTTTCCTCTTCAGGAGGCGCCTCTCCTTCTTTAAATTTGGTAAGAGTGGTGCTGTGAACGCAATGCCCCTGTTTTTCAATTTCCAGCCGGTATCCACCCGGCGGGATATGGCTTGTATCAATAAGTAATTGGACAGATCCGCTTAGAATATCAGGTACAGCCCATTCATTTTGTAATTCCTCACCTGGAATACGGATCAAACGCAGCCGCTCATATTCATTACCGGGATAAGGCAACCAGATCTGTAATTGCTGACAATCTGGATACCCGACAAAGAGAATATCTGTATCCTTCATGGGCTCCAGCCCCTTAAAAATGCCGGGATGTGGAATATTGATAAGTTCCCCTGTTTGAATAGTTCCAAACCATTGTTCCATAGCTGACTGATTATTATCAGGTGAATGAGCTGGTAATTTAGTAATTTCAAAATAAAAAAATGGCCAGGTCTCATCATCGCAAAAAGCACAAATCCCATGTGCAGCAATTCAGGCATAGCCACGATACCAATGTTACTTCCGTAAAATCGAGAGCAGGTGCCATCTCTGTCTTCACCATCAGCGGTGCATTACTTGGATTGGCAATCGGTTATTTTGTAACCGAAGGAACCATGTTATGGCTCGTCGTTGGTTTACTGGCTGGCGGAGCACTGGGGTATATTATCGGCAGCAGGATTGATGCACAGGGAAAGGAATAAATTGTCTAACGGATCCAGTAATCATTCCTGAAACGGGTCAGCTGATCCCTGTAAATGGGCATTTCCGGATCCAGAAGGGCCGCTTGCTGGTACCAATGGTAAGCAGCTGAAAAGTAATGTAGTGACTCCAGGCTATAAGCAATTCTGAAACTGGTAGTCGCTGAGTCTTCTTCAATCACAAGCGGTTTCAACAGTTGATCCATCAGTTTTTGCTTCTCCTCCGGTAAAATATAATTCAGCACTCTTTTTTTAGACACAGGTACAGCCGCAGCTTTTACCGTCCACCGGTAAGATTTACCGGGTTCAAGCAGATTTGCAAATTTTTTGATGTCGATATAACTGAGTTTGCTGCTGTCTGTATATAACGTGTCTTTACCCAATACATCATATAATGTAAAATAATACATACCCCGGTATCCGTTACCGGTCCAGGATAATGTAAAGGAATCCCCATCATATTGCAAGGTATCCAGTGATTTATTGAATTCCAGTTTTGTAAACCGCTGTTTTTTACCTGAGCCGGGACTTTCTCCCCTTGAAACAGCCATATTATTCCTGCGCCGCATTTCATCTTTTTTTTCGGGGCTGTAAGAATACATCTGTTGCCAGATATACTTTAAATAATTCGCTGTAATGGACTCTTCAGTAACGGTGCAGCTGTCGCGCCAGCGGGAAACCGGAAAACTTCCCTCCTTTTGTAATGAAATGGCCTTCCCCTTTGTACAAATCATGGTCAGGGAAGCATCTTTACCGGTTTTAAGGGTGGTTCCCTGTTTGAGTACTTTGCCGATTTTCACCCGGCTTTCCTGCTGTTTGTAAATGGCGGTAACATCACCCTTCACTGCATACACCAGCAATTCATCTCCTTTTTGTGCGTGGAGGATTGGTGTACTCAACAGGAATGAAATTAAGAATAGTAAAAAAGTTCTCATCGGTTATCTGATATATAAAATAGAACAGCTTCTGGGAGCCAGTTCCAGTTCTCCTTTTAATTTTTCGTTGGCCGAAAGCTGATTATTCCTGATAAAACTAATCCAATTGCCGTTGCCGGCCACTACCCGCTTCGTGGTATTTGTTCCATTGAAGCAAACCAGTATTTTTTTCCATTGATCCCCGGCTTTAGCTCCATCAATTGTATAGGCAATCACCCCATCTGGTAAACCCTCCCTGAACCGGATACATTGACTAATGAGTGTTGCCGATGTTAACCGAAAAGCCGGATGATCACGGCGCATCCGTATTAAGGAACGGGTGTACTCATAAATATCCTGATTTTTTGTTTTCAGGTTCCAGTCGATCTGATTGATACTATCCGGAGAGGCAAATGAATTCTCTACCCCCTTTTTTGTCCGCAGAAACTCTGTACCGGCATGAAGAAAAGATATACCCTGTGAACTTAGTACAATGGACAGCGACAACATATGAACCTGCCGGCGTTCAGCCTCAGTGGCATCTTTCATTGATAAAGCAATCTTATCCCACAACACATGGTTATCGTGACATTCACAATAAGTGATGGTTTGAAAAGGCTGAGCAGCATAAGGTTTTTTGGAATAGTTCACCTTACTGTATTTTACCTGCGGATGTTTACAGGCTGCCACAATCCCGAATTTGATACTTTCTTCTGTCCCGGGTTTTCCACTGGCAAATCCGGGATCTGCATGTTCAAATACACTGCCCTTGATCCCATCTCTGATATCATCACTGAATACAGCCACACGGTCCAGCTTTGCTGCATTGGCCTTTAAAGCCCGTTGATCCTCCGGTAAAGGGGAAGTACCGGCCGTCCAGCCCTCTCCGTATAACAGGATACCGGGTTTCAGCTGATGCAGTTCTTTTGAAATCAGGTTGATGGTTTCAATATCATGGATACCCATCAGGTCAATCCTGAATCCGTCAATATGATATTCCTGTACCCAGTATTTCAGGGACTCGAGAATGAACTTCCGCATCATGGGTCTTTCACTGGCCGTTTCATTGCCACAGGCTGAAGCATTGGAAAAACTCCCGTCTTTCTGATGCCGGTAATAATAACCCGGGACCAGTTGATTAAATAAGGAAGATTCAGTTTGCGAAGTATGATTATACACTACATCCATCACCACCCTTAATCCATTTTCATGAAAAGTCTTTACCAGATTTTTTAATTCCCTGATCCTTGTGGCCGGATCATAGGCATTGGATGAAAAAGAGCCTTCGGGAACATTATAATTCAAAGGGTCATAACCCCAGTTATAATTGGGTTTAGCCAGGCTTTCATCAATGGAATTGAAATCAAAGACCGGCAGCAGATGAACATGGGTAACCCCGAGTTCCCTGATATGATCCAGTCCGGTTGAAAGCCCGGCCGGATTGCGGGTCCCTTTTTCTGTAAGTCCGTTAAACAAACCTTTTTGCCGGATACCCGAACTGGCAGCCATACTGGCATCCCTTACCTGTAATTCATAAATTATAGCGTCCGTTTTTTTGGCAAATAGCGGACTTTTATCTTTCTCCCATCCGGGGGGATTGGTTTCCTTCAGATCAATAATCACTGCCCGCTTTCCATTTAAAGCCACTGCCTTTGCATAAGGATCGGGCACGGCATCTCCCCATTTCATATCCTTGTAAATGGAAAATGCATAGAGCTTTCCTTTATGATCACCATTCCAGGTAAAGGTCCAGGTACCACCAGCCTCCTTTTTCATCGGGAAAACATCTATAAAATTAGGATTGGCAAAATCACTGTAGATCATCAGTCTTGCTTCCATGGCCGTGGGCGCCCAGATCCGGAAAAATGTTTTTTCCGGTGTATATGTCATTCCAAGGTCTTTGCCATTATACAACGGGTACTTATCATATATTAAAGCGATGTCTGATTGCTTTTGCTGTGCCCTGCCCGTCATTATTGAACAAATAATAAATGACAAAAGGATTTTATATTTCATGCCGGACTGATGATTGGTGACCAATAATTTTTTACTGAACTGGTTTGCTGTACCATCATAATAGAACAAAACCGGTTTCCAAAATTACCGTCTCTTCCTGTGATTAAAGGGAGTGTGAAGAAATTTCATACAAATATGGATCAGATCAGGCATCAATCCTGTAAATTGTCGTATCAATGAATATTAAATAACAAAAATTATATGGGAGATCTCCAGGTCAGGAAGCAGACCAAAAAATACGATGCAGTGATTGTAGGCTCCGGTGCTGGCGGTGGTATGGCAGCTTATATGCTGGCAAAAGCCGGTTTAAAAGTCTGTCTGCTGGAAGCAGGTTATATGTATGATCCGCAAAAAAATGTGACCCAGTTAAAAAATCCATGGGACTCTCCCCGACGGGGAGCCAGCACCAAGATCCGACCCTTTGGTGATTTTGATGCCTGCTATGGTGGCTGGTCGGTGGAAGGAGAACCATTTACCAAGGAAGCCGGAACAGACTGGATGTGGTGGCGTGCCAGGATGCTGGGTGGCCGGACCAATCACTGGGGAAGAATTTCACTCCGCTTCGGCCCCAAGGATTTCAAAAGAAAAAGTATAGATGGACTCGGAGATGACTGGCCGATCGGTTATGAGGATGTAAAACCTTATTATGACCGGGTGGATCAATTGATCGGAGTGTTTGGTACGAATGAAGGATTGGAAAATGATCCCGATGGATTTTTCCTCCCTCCTCCAAAACCAAGACTGCATGAACTGTTTATAAAAAATGCTGCAGGACAGGCCGGGGTGAAAGTAATCCCTTCCCGATTGTCAATTCTGACCAAGTCTATTGAGAATGATGCCGGACGCGGCGCTTGTTTTTTCTGTGGTCAATGCAACCGGAACTGCAGTGTGGCTAAGGCAGACTTCTCTTCCACCAATGTACTGATCTATCCCGCTCTCAAAACCGGCAATATAGATGTGGTGGCCAATGCCATGGCCCGTGAAGTCCTCACCAATAAAGAAGGACTGGCAACAGGTGTTTCTTATATCAGCAAAGATGATAT
>DAORJS010000163.1:0-6312 GCA_035439185.1 Chitinophagaceae bacterium | reverse complement strand
AGGAATCTACATTCCGGAAAGTAACCCAGCCCACATTATTGCTTTATTATTATAAGGATGAAGATCATCAGGACGATGTGGTGAAGGTAACAGCGATGAAAAGAATGTTCAATCAGTTGGGTACTCCTGACAATTTGAAAAGACAGGTAGCGATACCCAATGCAGGGAATCATGTGATCGGGTCATATATCAAGTCGAAGGATCTGGAGTCGGTGATGCGGGAGTGTGAAAAGTTTGGGAGGGAAGTGTTGAAGTTGGGGGACTAACGTTTTTGCTTCGCAAAAAGAGAGAGATTTAACCGCAAAGACGCCAAGGCGCAAGGAAATTTTCACCGCGGAGCCGCAGAGAACGCAGCGTTTACGCAGAGTTTTTTCTTTGTCCATAGGACTCTTCGAGCGCCCTTTGCTCCTTTGCGACTTTGTCCACAGGACTCTTCGAGCGTGAAATATTAAACGCGGAGCCGCAGAGAGCGCAGCGTTTACGCAGAGAGATTTATCCGCTCAAAGAGCCCTGTTGGCTAAAGTCAGAAGAAGAAAAATCCGTTTAAATCCGTTTTATCCGTTTAATCCGTGTTCCTCTCTCTATTTTGCGTAGCAAAATCCTCCCTCAATTTTCTACATTTGCACCAATGCCCGACAACCAGCGCACCAATCAACTATTACAATCTTACTTTGATAAAGTACTGGTGCTGACTGTTCCCCGGTTTAAAGACCGGCATGAAAAAGTAAAGCAAAGACTACAAGGCATTCAGTTTGATTTTTTTTACGGCTTCGATAAGCAGGATCTTACTGAAACATTGATCCGCGAACAATATCATTATAATAAAAAGAATACCCTTGCTCCGGGTTATTATTTCAAGCCATTGAATAGTGGGGAAATCGCCTGCTCGCTTTCGCACCGCATGATTTATCAGGCGATGATTAATCAGCAGTGGAAAAAAGTCCTGGTACTCGAAGATGATGTGGTGCCCGATGAACAGGAGCTTGCCGCACTCGAATCCTGCTTACAGGAATTGCCGGCCGACTGGGATTTGTTTTACCTGGGCTATCTGAAGAATGATCAGCTGAAAGCCGGAAAAAAATGGCAAAACAGCTGGTACCAACTGCTGGCATTGATAGGATTAAGCAAGATGCCATTAAAAATGGTTAAAAACCGCCTGCCCAAAAATTTCAGTCCGCATTTGTGGAAGGCCGGCTTTCACGATTGCACCCATGCTTATGCCATCAGTCTGAATGGCGCCCAAAAATTACTGGCGGCACAAACGCCGGTTACTTACAGAGCCGATAACCTGCTTTCTGACTTAGTACTGAAAGAAGAATTAAAAGCATTTGCCAGCAAAAAATTCCTGTTCAATCAGGAAGTATTTACTGATCATACGGATCGTTCACATATCCGTGAAAAATGGGCCAATCAATGATTCCGAATATTTTCCATTTTGTATTTGGTATGGCCCCCGATTTCGGAGGCAAACCTTTTTCACTGGTGCATTATCTCTCGGTAAAGTCTGCTGTTGAACTGAACCGGCCGGAAGCCGCTATTTTTCATTACCAATATGAACCCACGGGCGAATGGTGGGAAAAGGCAAAGCCCCTGCTCAATTTAAATAAAGTGATTGCCCCGGATCAGATCATGGGGAATCCCTTATACCATGTAGCGCATAAAGCCGATGTGATCCGGTTACAGGCTTTAAAAGAAACAGGGGGTGTTTACCTGGATCTGGATACCATTTCTGTTCGTCCGCTGACTTCATTATACCAGCATGAATTTATTATCGGACAGGAATTGAAGGCGGCATTTGTTCCCCGTAACTGGCGGCAAAGACTGAAACAACAATTAGGATTGACAAAACAAAAATCAACCGGGTCAACCGGGCTTTGCAATGCGGTACTGCTGGCACAAAAAAACAGTCGCTTTGTGAACCGTTGGCTGGATGCATATAAAAATTTCAGATCCAGGGGCCGGGATAAATACTGGAATGAACATTCGGTGCTTGTTCCTCAAAGACTCGCTGCTGAATACCCGGATGAACTTACTCAAATGGGTCCCTATGCATTTCATTATCCGCTTTACGATAAAGAAGGATTGGCAACCATGTTTGCAGAACTACATTCCTTTCCCGAAGCCTATGTACATCATCTCTGGGAATCCTTTGCCTGGGAGCCCTATATGTCGGCACTCAGTCCGGAAATAATCCGGAAGAAAGACAGCACTTATAATCTTATCGCCCGGAAATTCCTCTGATATGAAAATTGGATTTGCTGCCAGATATGATCCCCGGGATAAACTCACATGGTCGGGCACCGCCTATTATACTTATCAGCAATTAAAAAAATATGGGGAAGTTGAGATCTTTCAGTTTCCGTTGCCAAAGCTATTACAGGAATGGCTGACGATGCAGAAAAGTATCAACCGGCGCTGGTTTGGAAAACAAACTTCGGTGGAGTTTCTGTCATCCTATGCCCGGTATTTCAGCCGGAAGCTTACGGCTGCGTTGAAAAAAAATCCGGTGGATATATTATTTGTTTCAGCCTCATCGCAAATGATCGCTGCAATAAAAACGGATATACCCATTGTGTACATGACCGATGCAAGTTTTCAGCAATTGCAGGGTTATTACAAGGGGTTCAGCAATTTGCCCGCTTATAATATCAGGCAGGGAATTGCATTGGATAAAAAAGCTTTTCATCTTGCTGCGCATTGTATGCTGGCATCTGACTGGTGTGGACAATCTGCCATTACTGATTACGGCATCGACGCCACAAAAATATCCATAGTGCCCTGTGGTGCCAACCTTGATCAGGTACCCAGGGCTGAAATGAGTGCATCAACGCAACATGAGAACTGCCAGGTTGTTTTTCTGGGTGTGGATTGGGAGCGAAAGGGAGGAGCAATAGCTCTTGAGGCTTTCCGGCAATTTCGGAAAGAACATCCAACAGCTACCATGCGGATCATTGGTTGTGTGCCACCTGTTGAAATATTGGCTGATGAAGGAATTGAAGTGATTACTTTTCTTGATAAGAACAAATCAGCAGAAATGCAGCGGCTGCACGAGATATTGCTGGAAACTGATTTATTATTATTGCCCACAAGGGCCGAATGTGCTGGCATTGTTTTTTGTGAAGCTGCCGCTTATGGTATTCCATCTATCAGTACAAATACCGGCGGTGTGGCTACCTATGTGAGAGAGGGTATCAATGGGTACATATTACCAATTACAGCCGGGGCTGCGGATTATACTGCAGTGATGAACAATATCTGGAATAATCAGCCGGAATTTGCCAGACTCAAACAGGAAAGCCGGAAATTATTTGAGCAGGAACTGAACTGGGATGTCTGGGGACAATCATTCAATAAAATTGCAACGCAACTGGTCCAAATAAAATGATCATCATTTTACAATTGTTAATCGCCTGGGGTCAATTGTGAAAATGAAGATGATGATTAAGTTTGTGATAGTAATTTCAGGTTGCCTGCTATGAATATAATTGCTAATGATTCCCGGTCTCTGGATGTAATCATCCCTTCTTATCGTTTTGATCAGAATGAGCAGCTGATTGCTGCTATTGTTTCGCTTATCCAGCCGACAGACTGGAACATTCAATTCTACCTGATTGCGGATCATCCAACGGCTGCCATACCTGCAAGCATCCAGCAACTGATCGATGATAATCGTTTACATTTTTACCGGAATGAAAGTAACAGGGGTCTTTCTTATACCCGAAACAGGGGAATTGAATTGTCAGCAGGTGAATGGATGCTATTCCTGGATGATGATATTGTGCCTGCCCCTGATCTGCTTTTACAATTCACGAATGCCATTTTAAAAGAACCAACTGCCACTGCATTTGGCGGTGTTGTTAAACTCCCGGCACCGGTGAATGATTTTACACAGGCGCTGACCGATAACGGCTATGCTCATTATTTTCAACTGGCAGCCATTGAAAAAGAACTGCCCTGGCTGGTGGGTGCCTGTATGATGTTCCGGAGAAATAAAATTGGTGATATCCGCTTTTCTGAATTATTTGGAAATGATGGGGGAGAAGAAGTGGATTTTGCTATTCAGGTTAAAAAGAAATCCGGGGGCCGCTTCCTTGCTGTACCTTCTGCTATCGTTGAACATCCCTGGTGGCATGATGGTCGACCTGATTTTGGCAGGCCTTTTCGCTATAGCCGGGGTAATTACTGGCTGATTACGCGTCACCCTTCTTTTGCGCAATGGCGTTTTTCTAATACTACAGAAATGATATTCCTGCTGATTTTATTCACTCCGCTTTCATTAATGGCAGGAGTGAGTTTGATTAACTGGCTGGGTATCATGGTTTGTTTGATAACGGCCGACGCCATTCTTTATGTCATTAAACAATTTAAGCATAAGAGTAGCTGGTCCTGGAAACAATGGGGCTATGGCTGGTTGGTAAAGATAGCTGAACAATTGGGATACCTGACTTGCTGTCTGCAACATGGCTACCTGCAGGGTTTGTGGCAAAAGTTTGATATTGAACTCCGTCCCGGCCGTAAAAGGCATTTTCACACCAATCGCTGGGTATGGGCTAAAATGGGTATCCTGCTCCTCTCTTTCTTCCTGCTTTGCAGAGGTTAAAAACGGTTGTATCTTTGCATTAAATTCAGCGATGATGAAAAGATGGATGATGACCGGGCTGTTCTTACTGTTCTTTGCTTTTGCAGCAATGGAAGCAGTTGCTCAGTGTTCCATCTGTACCAAGACTGCCCAGCAACTCGGGGAAAAACCTGCCCAGGGAATGAACTCCGGTATTCTTTATCTCGCTTTTACCCCTTTTGCTATAGTAGGGTATATCAGTTACCGCTGGTGGAAGAATAATAAGAATTGATTCTTCATTGTGCATTTCAAAAGATTTATTATCCTTTCGAAAGACCCCAACAGAAAGTGTTATGGTGGCATACAGGAAGCCTGTAATGAGTTGTCGATTTATTTGAATTTGCAACAATTCAGAGCTACGTCATGCCGGACTTGATCCGGCATCTTTAAAACGGGAAACGATTTGAGTAACACACAAAAAGATCCCGGGTCAAGTCCGGGGTGACAAAGTTGGGGCCCGCAGTGAGACTCCGATTATTTTGAACTCACAACACTCTTCGACTATGTCATACCGGGCGGATTGCATTAATGATTTGCCATGAATTATTTTGTTCCTCTCTAATTAAAAATTGAAAGGCCACAGGTTACCACCGGGCAATCCTGACCCGGTATCTTTTGATAGAAAAAACTCCTCCGAAAGACCCCGGATCAAGTCCGGGGTGACAAAGTTGGGGCCCGCAGTGAGACTCCGATTATTTTGAACTCACAACACTCTTCGACTATGTCATACCGGGCGGATTGCATTAATGATTTGCCATGAATTATTTTGTTCCTCTCTAATTAAAAATTGAAAGGCCACAGGTTACCACCGGGCAATCCTGACCCGGTATCTTTTGATAGAAAAAACTCCTCCGAAAGACCCCTGATCAAGTCCGGGGTGACATAATGCAAGAGTGTGGCATGATTCCGAATAATTGGAGTCTTCGGAACGCATGAAATAATTAAGGCCGGGCCAGCCATATGTCATACCGGTATCTTATTTACATAACGAAAAACCCGACTGCACTCACAAAACACCCGTCCTTGCCATTCGTAATGCATGTTTGATCTGGGAGAGGATCAGCAATGGCTTTTTCTTTTTATAATAGAAGATCATTTTACGGTTCCGCAGAATCAGCCGGAATAATGGCCAGGATATCTTTTTTCCGTCCAGTGTTTGTATAAGCCGATTGTATTGTTGCAGAAATAATTCATCAGCTGTATTTACACCCGTTCTATCCAGATAGGTTTGCAGCGCATGAACAAATTGTTTTCTTAACTGCTGATTTCTTTCTTCACGGTCTGCTATTGATAATATCGTTTTCGAATGATTGGCCCCGTGCAGGCGGTGCCAGGTCAGGGTTTGTGGCACACAGTGAATGACAGATAAGCGGGCTGCATGCATACTCATCCACCAGTCATAATAAATATCAGCAGGAAAGGGACTGCATTCAGCCAATAGTTTTTTATGAAATATACAGGCATGTCCGTGTACCGGACTATTGAAAACCAGTTGCTGTAAATGCCGGATCTGGCCATAGTTCATATCCGGTGCCGGTTTTCTCATATTGAAATCATCATCTGTAAATGTGCCGGATAAGGAATAGAGAAAAAGAGAATCCCCGGTCCGGTTACTCATCATGATTTCAATCTTCCTGCTTTCCCAGATATCATCCTGATCGCTGATGGCGATATATTCTGCACTGGCCAGTTGA
>DAORJS010000162.1:1321-6333 GCA_035439185.1 Chitinophagaceae bacterium | reverse complement strand
ACTTTCCATCATACGGGCACCGCCACTCTTACTGATCACCATATAGGCCATTCCGTGTTGAATACAATAGTCAACCGCTCTGGCAAATTTTTCACCCATCACACTTCCCAGTGAGCCACCGATGAATTCAAAATCCATACAGGCAATCACGAGGCCATTTCCTCCCAGTTTTCCTGCAGCAACCCGCATGGAATCCTTCAGGTCCGTTTTACTCCAGATTTCCTCCAGCCGCTTTTTGTAAGGTTTCAGATCAGTGAATTCCAGAAAATCCTTACTTCTGATATTATCAAACAGCTCGGTGAATTCGCCGTTATCAAATAATATTTCGAAGTAATCCTGGCTGCCGATACGGTGGTGAAAGCTGCATTTGGGGCATACAAAGAGATTTTCCCTGAGTTCTGTCACGGTGCAAATAAAATTGCAATCAGGACATTTAACCCAAAGCCCCTCAGGTGTTTCCTTCTTTTCAGAAGTCTTGGTACTGATCCCTTTTTTGATGCGTTTGAACCAACTTGCCTTCGTTTCCTCTGACTTTCCTTCTTCTCCGGCCAGGTTGGCATCAAAATCTTCAAATTGTTTGGCCATAACCTATTCTTAGCTTGCAAATATAGGGGTTTCGGGTATAGTTGGCAGTCGGCAGTCGACAGTCGGCAGTAAGCAGTCGGCAGTCGACAGTCGGCAGTCATGAGTCGAGAGTCGGGAGGGGCAATCCTTAAGTAGGGCCGGATCCTAATAAAAGGGCCCGGGTGCCGAATCCTTGTCAACATTTCAACTTACCAACTTGCCAACTTCCTACCTCTACTTCCCCTTCAGCACATTTTCAAATAATTTATATATCCGCTTATACTCATCGGTCCAGCTACTTGGTTCCACAAACCCATGGTCTTCCATGGGGTAGCTGGCCAGTTCCCAGTTATCCTTGCCCAGTTCAATGAGCCGCTGCGCCAGTTTCACTGCATCCTGGTAATGTACGTTTACATCCACCATGCCATGGCAAATCAGTAAATGACCCTTTAATCCGTCTGCGAAATAGAAGGGGGAGCTACGGCGATAAGCCAGACTATCGGTGAAAGGTTCATTGAGAATATTAGAAGTATAACCGTGGTTATAATTGGCCCAGTCTGTAACCGGTCTTAATGCGGCACCTGCTGCAAATACATTGGGTTCATTGAACATTCCCATCAGGGCAATAAATCCACCATAGGAACCACCATATAGACCCACATGGGCCGGATTCACCCCATAATTCTTTACCAGATAATTCACGGCATCCACATGATCAGTCAGGTCCTTACCGCCCATATGGCGATATATTCCTGTCCGCCAATCACGTCCATAACCAGCACTGCCGCGGTAATCAATATCCATGACATAATACCCCTGATCGGCCAGCAGATTATTGAACATATATTCCCTGAAATAACTGCTCCACCATTTATGGGCATTCTGCAGATAACCGGCTCCATGTACAAATAAAACTGCCGGTTTATTGGGATGGGGTTTGGCTGGTTGATAAACCCTGGCATACACCATGGCACCATCTCTGGCCGGAAACTGAATGACCTGCGGATCTTTCCAGTTATATGAATTGAATTCTTCACTGCGGGCCTTATGGGTGATTTGTTCCGTTTTGCCATTCACTTTATTTTCCTGCAAATACAATTCCCAGGGTTTATTGGAATAAGAGTGAAGAATGGCCAGCCACTTTTCATCCGGTGAAAGACTTACCTGATTGGCACCGGTCATGCTGCTCAGCTTTTCTTTTTTACCATCTGCAATACTCAGTCGGTAAAAATGCTGTTCACCCGGGTGCACTTCATTGGTGATGATATAGAAATATTTCTTATCCTTTGACAATTGCACCTGCTGTACTTCATAGTTCCCGTTGGTCACTGCTTTGACTTCACCACTGGTACGATCAGCGATATACAGATGGGAATAGCCGGTGGATTCGGAACGGAACCAGAACTGCTCTTCATTGAGCCAGCCAGCACTGCCACCGCCGAAAAATCCGGTACCGGGTCCGCCAATCCAGGCTTCATCGCGCTGCCGGTTTAACAATTTAACGGCACTTGTTTTCGGATCAAACCAAAACAACCAGCGGTCCTTATTATCCTGTGAACGGATTTCAAAAACGGCATTGGTTCCTGCGGGTGACCAGTTCATGCTACTGAAACTGACTGCCCGTTTGGCCGGCTTCTTTGTTTTTTCTTCCAGTTGTTTGGGATAGTCTTTTACATAATCAGGCAGATCTTCAATTCCGGGTATTGCAGATAAACTGATGCTGAAAATGGTATCTTTTTCCCGGTCATATACATAGAGTTCACTGCTTCCCTGTGGCGTTCCGACCTTGGTTCTGGCATTGATATCAGTGGTAAATCCGGTTTCTGTTACATAGCTGGGAACGATGGTAGATTTGCCTCCGGTACCAAAACGGCTGAGCCGGTAGCTGATATAACGGCCATCCGGACTGATATTCATTCCCTGCAGGGTTTTGTCTTCGATATTAATAGAACGGATTTCTTTTTCCTTAGGAATTGACTTATTGTAAGCTTCTGTGGCTTCCCTTTTTTCTTTTCTTTCTTTGAGCACCTGGAAATACCGGAGCTGATCATTTTTTAACCATTGTTCCTGTGGATTGGATCCGGCACCACCGGCAGCTCTTCCGGTACTGCCTCCGCCTGAATCGGGGGTACGGGTATTGGTGAGTTGCATGGTTTCGCCACTGAGTATATCCCAGGCATAAAGGTTCTGGTTACGGCTGTAAACAATCCTGGTTTCATTAAAACTGAACTGAGGATTTCCTTCATTTTCCAGGGTTTGAACAATTCTTTTTGTTTTACCTGTTTTAATATCCCGGTAAAAAATATCTCCGTCCTTGGCATAAATAAAGGCAGACCTGGATTGATTGTAGATATAATTGCTTTGAAAATCCGGAGTCGTTTTTTGTTGAACACTGACTTTAACGGGTGTCCGGTTGGCAGCAGTGATAGAATACAATGAATCGGCAGGGGCATTATCCGGATTCCAGTTGAAATAGAGGGTTTGTCCATCCTGTCCCCAGAAAATATTGGATGGTGAGCTCCCCATCCAGCGTGGATCACGCATGATTTTTTCTACGGTCAGCTCTGTAAGGGTTTGAGCCTGCAGGGTGATGGAAAGCAAAAAGCAGGCACCTGTTAAAAGTTTTTTTGAGAACATGTACAGCCGGTTTAGACCGTAAATATATTGGAAACCTTTGAACAGCGCCTGCCGTTTGTATAAGAAAGAGGCTGAAATCAGTTATTCGGTGCACCGCTGTCAATCCAGCAGATAATGGAATTTTTTTGTGCTGCAGACAGTGTACTTCCTTGTGGCATTACGCCGGAAGAAACCGCGGTACGGATCCTGGCCTTGGCATTGGAAATTTCAGTGTAATTGGTCAATGGACCTGGGCCATTGGTACTGCCGGCAGCATGACAACCAGCTACGGCACAAATGGTCTGGGTAATCGGACTGATATCAGCGGCAAAGGCTTTATTGGTAACTGTCGCGCAATCTACAGATGCACCACCACCACCGCCACCACCATTATCCTTGCTGCATCCGCTGGCAAAGATGATAGCAAAAGAAAATACTACAAGGGATGAATACAGCGCCTTTCTCATTGGGTTTGTTTTTTTGTTTGATTTGGTACTACAGATATCAAACGGAAAAAGTTGCAGAAGGTTGCCTTTCTCAGATTATTTCTGCCACATGACGGTGTATATTTTGTGCCAGCAGCTGCGTGGGTACATCATTCTGATCGCCCCCAAATGGATCTTCAATTTCTTCCGCGATCAGTTCCAGGCTGGCCAGCACGTAAAAAATAAAGGCCACCACCGGTACAATGTAATAACCGAGCTGGAAAACGTAACCAAAGGGAAGCGTCATGATATAGAAAAAAATGAATTTCTTAATGAATACGCTGTATGAGAAAGGGATGGGAGTGTTTTTAATTCTTTCACAGGCTCCGCAGATATCGGTAAACGATTGTAGTTCGGCATTCAGGAAAAGCAGTTGTTCGCCACTAATGGCTTTTTCCCGGTACAGTTCCTGTACATGCCGGTACATCAGCAGGGCCAGTTGGTTGGGAATATGTTTGTCATGATCAATTTTATCAAATAAATGTTTATGATCTTCTGTGTCAAATAACTCAATCCTTGTTTTTTCTTTATGCAGGTGATTATGCAGGGCAAATGCATAGGCCGGGATCATTTTCCGGAAGAAGGTACGGGTGGCCGTTTGATCCGGGGAAAGAATTATGTCCAGTTTCATGGCCAGGTTGCGGCTGTTATTTACCAGGCTTCCCCAGAGTTTGCGGCCTTCCCACCAGCGGTCGTAAGCGGTGTTGGTTCGAAAAACCAGGAGCATGGAGATGGCAAAACCCAGCAAACTATGCATCACCGGGAGGTTACGGACATAACTCTTATCAGAGAGGCGCCAGTATTCCAGTTCCAGCCAGGCAATACCCGCAGCATAACCACAAATGGCCAGGATCATCGGGAATAACTGACGGAATGTATCCGCTTTATGAAAACGGAAAATAAAAGTAAACCAGTCTTTGGGGTTATAGGAAATCATGGGTCAAAAATAGGCAGATTGGGGGTGCTGCGAGAAAGTCCGGAAATATTTCCCGCAAAGGCCGCTAAGACCGCAAAGAAAATAAACGCTCGCAGAGTCTTGTGGACAAATTGCACAAAGGAATTTCACGCAAAGCGCGCAAAGAAAATACACGCAAAGGCCGCAAAGTGAAGTTCACTAAACTCACGTAGTGTATAAAATCCGTTTTAATCCGCTGAATCCGTGTCATCAGTGTTCCTATTTCTTTTATGCGAAGCAAAATTATAAATCCGAAAATATTTCCCGCAAAGGCCGCTAAGACCGCAAAGAAAATAAACGCTCGCAGAGTCTTGTGGACAAAGGCGCTGCGATCGTTGCTCCGTAGCGAGCGCTGCGAGAAACCTGAAAGGATATTTTATTTCACGCTCGCA
>DAORJS010000162.1:0-1221 GCA_035439185.1 Chitinophagaceae bacterium | reverse complement strand
GCTCCGTAGCGAGCGCTGCGAGAAACCTGAAAGGATATTTTATTTCACGCTCGCAGAGTCCTATGGACAAAGCGCGCAAAGAAAATACACGCAAAGGCCGCAAAGAATACAAATTTCTCTGCGAAAACTCTATTTCCTCCTTTCTCCGCGGTGAATCTCTCATCACTGAATTATTCATCCACCGATAACTATTTATGCAATACTGATCTCCTTATCCAGATATACATCCTGTATCGCATTCAGTATTTCCACCCCTTCCTTCATCGGGCGCTGAAAGGCTTTTCTTCCGCTGATCAGTCCCATACCACCGGCTCTTTTATTAACGACTGCAGTCAGCACCGCTTCTGCCATATCACTGGCACCGGAAGAAGCGCCACCACTATTGATTAATCCCGCCCGACCCATATAACAATTCGCAACCTGGTACCGGCAGAGATCAATCGGATGATCGGTGGTTAAATTTTCGTAAATCCGTTTATCGTTTTTACCATAAGCAGATTCTTTAGTGTTCAGGGCCAGATAACCTCCATTGTTCTCCGGTAGTTTCTGTTTAATGATGTCTGCTTCAATGGTTACCCCCAGGTGATTAGCCTGACCGGTGAGATCGGCTGATACATGGAAATCTTTCTCCTTGGTTTTAAAAGCGGGATTGCGGAGGTAACACCAAAGGATGGTTGCCATTCCCAGTTCATGAGCCATTTCAAAAGCCTTGCTTACTTCCTGGATTTGCCGGGTCGCTTCATCGCTGCCAAAATAAATTGTCGCGCCTACAGCAGCCGCTCCCAGGTTCCAGCTGGCTTTGATGGAAGCAAACATCACCTGGTCAAATTTATTGGGATAAGTGAGGAATTCATTATGATTGATCTTTACAATGAACGGAATCTTGTGGGCATATTTTCGGGACAAAAAACCCAATCCGCCAAAAGTCGTGGCCACCGCATTGCAACCGCCTTCCATCGCCAGTTCAAGGATGTTTTCAGGATCAAAATAGATGGGGTTTTTAGCAAAAGAAGCACCGGCACTATGTTCAATACCCTGGTCTACGGGTAGAATAGATAGATAACCGGTTTTAGACAATCGACCTGTATTGTACATCATTTGCAGATTCCGTAATACCTGGGGATTACGATCACTGGCCATAAAAATCCGGTCAGTAAAATCAGGCCCAGGTAAATGCAATTGATCTTTGGAAATAGTGGTACACTGGTGTTGCAGCAGGTA
>DAORJS010000161.1:0-6344 GCA_035439185.1 Chitinophagaceae bacterium | reverse complement strand
AAGCCCTGCAATATGTAAAAGCTTTCGACGGGATAATCATTCAATTACCTGATGATAAAAGTATCAATCCTCAGGGGTTGGTAAATGAGGGGATTGTTTCCACCCGGATGGGATTACCCGGCAAACCCGCCATGGCTGAAGAGTTGGTAGTTGCAAGAGATATCAAACTGGCAGCGTACGCAGCTTCAAAACTGCATTTGACCGGAATCAGTACCCAACAATCCATTGCCTATATCAGGGAAGGGAAAGACAGCGGTGCTGCAATCAGCTGTTCTGTTACACCTTACCATCTCTATTTCTGCGATGAAGACCTGCATGGCTACCAAACCAATCTGAAAGTGAATCCTCCCCTGCGAACCCGGGATGAAATGGAAGCATTACGCAGTTCGCTGGTAAAGGGAGATATTGACTGTATCGCCACCCATCACCTGCCACATGAATTTGACAGTAAAGTGATGGAGTTTGAATATGCCAAATATGGTATGACCGGACTGGAAACGGCATTTGCAGTTATCAGAACCGCAGTACCCGAACTTTCCATCCACAAGCTGATTGAATTGCTGGCACTGAATCCAAGGAAAATATTCGGATTGCCAGCGGCCACGATAGAGGAAGGCAATCCCGCAACTCTCAGCCTCTTTAATCCTGATCAGGAATGGACTTATCAGATAGCTGCCGGCCAATCCAAATCAGGGAATAGCCCTTTTGATGGCAAACAATTAACCGGTAAAGTACTGGGCATTGTGAACGGAGGGCAGTTGGTACTCGCTTAAACCCTGATCAAATCATGAAATTATCCTCGTCAATAAAAGGACTGATTACGGCTGCCCTGATGGTAGTGGTTTTTCTGTTGATCTATCAGGCTGACAAAAACAGCGATCAAAACAAAAATGCTGTTGGCAACAGTTTACAATACATTGTTTACGCTATATACGGAGCAGGAATTGTCTGGACTTTATTGTCATACCGACAATCTCCGGCCTTTACCGGAAAATTTGGAGATAATTTCCAGCAGGGCTTCCGTTGTTTTGTAGTGGTGACTCTGGCGATGGCTTTGTTTTACGGAATCTTCAATGCCCTGCACCCGGAATTTTCTGAACAGATGGCGGTCACCCTACGTGAACAATTAACCAGGGAAAAAGGGAAGCTCCCGGCAGAGATAGACGATGCAGTTACTGCCTTTAAAAAACAGTACACTTTAAAACTTGTTTCAGGGGCAATTTTCGGATATTTGATCATTGGCGCAGGTATTACTGCTGTTTTATCTGCCCTTTTAAACCGAAGAAAATAATTCATGGATCTTTCCATTGTCATACCACTGATAGACGAAGCAGAGTCCCTGCCCGAACTCACTGCCTGGATCGAGAAAGTGATGGCGGAGCATCAATACAGCTATGAAGTCATTTTTGTAGATGATGGCAGCAGTGATAATTCCTGGGAAGTGGTGCAACAGCTGCGGGCCAAAAATCCTTCCATCAAAGGAATCAAGTTTCAGCGGAATTACGGGAAGTCTGCCGGATTAAATGTGGCATTTGCTGCTGCTTCAGGAGATGTGGTGATCACCATGGATGCCGATTTACAGGACAGTCCTGATGAAATCCCCGAACTGCGCCGGATGATTGTGGAAGAGGGCTATGATATGGTGAGTGGCTGGAAGAAAAAACGCTATGATAATACCCTGACCAAAAATATTCCTTCCAAGTTTTTCAATGCAGTGACGCGTTATGTATCCGGGATCCGATTGCATGATTTTAACTGCGGATTAAAAGCATACCGCAACCGGACCATCAAGGGGATTGAAGTATATGGAGAAATGCACCGCTATATCCCCGTCCTCGCCAAATGGGCAGGATTCAAAAAGATCGGGGAAAAAGTAGTAGAGCACCGGGCCCGTAAATATGGGAAATCCAAATTTGGCTGGAGAAGATTTGTGAACGGATTCCTGGACCTGCTGTCCATCACATTTGTAGGCAAATTCTCCAAAAGACCCATGCACTTTTTCGGATTATGGGGCACATTGTTTTTCCTGCTCGGACTGGGTATTTCCATTTATCTGATCATATCAAAATTTGTTGTAGCTGATTTTAGTCTGACGAATAAACCCGGCTTTTACCTGGCACTCACTTCACTGGTTATCGGGATGCAATTATTCCTGGCCGGTTTTATCGGGGAACTGATTTCCCGGAATTCCCCTTCGCGGAATACCTACCTCGTTGAAGAAAAAACAGGATTATAATGGCAAAGCTGGTGATCATAGGACCTGCCCACCCTTTAAGAGGTGGATTGGCCACTTTCAATCAACGGCTGGCCAAAGCATTCAATGACGAAGGTCATTCCTGTTCCATTTATTCCTTTTCCCTGCAGTATCCATCTTTTCTTTTTCCGGGGAAAACACAGTTTACAGAGGAGCCAGCCCCGGCCAACCTGGACATATATACTGTAATTAATTCTGTGAATCCTTTTAACTGGATCAGGATCGGTAACCGGTTGAAAAAGGAAAAGCCGGATATCATCATTGTTCGTTTCTGGTTACCCTTCATGGGACCGGCCTTAGGCACGATTTTGCGCAGGGTCCGGAAAAACAAACATACCCGGATCATTTGTATCGCGGATAATGTAATCCCGCATGAAAAGAGATTTGGTGACAGGCCTTTCACCCGTTATTTTCTGAAAAGCTGTGATGCTTTTATCACCATGAGTGAAAAAGTAATGACTGATCTCCGGCAGTTTGAAAAAGAAAAACCGGCCAAACAGGTGTCGCATCCGCTCTATGATAATTTTGGAGAGATCATTCCGAAAGAAACTGCCCGGAAACATTTAGGCCTGCCGGAAAATGAAAATATCATTCTGTTCTTTGGCTTTATCCGCCGGTACAAGGGACTGGATATATTGCTGGATGCCATTGGCTATCTGAAAAAAAATAACCCGGAAGCGCTCCGTTTCAAATTACTGGTGGCTGGTGAATTTTATGAAGACGAACAACCTTACCAGGAGCAGATTGACCGGCTGGGTATCCGCGATCATTTAATCCTCCGGACCGATTTCATACCCGATAGCGAAGTAAAATATTATTGTTGTGCCGCAGATGCCGTGATCCAACCCTACCGGAATGCCACGCAAAGTGGTGTTACTCCCCTGGCCTATCATTTCGAAAAACCAATGGTCGTAACAAATGTGGGTGGTCTGCCGGCATTAGTCCCTCATGAAAAAGTTGGTCTGGTCGTAGCACCAAATCCAGAAGCCATTGCAGCCGGTATCCTGCACTTCTATCAATTAGGAGAAGATTTTTTTATTCCGCATCTTCGTGTAGAAAAAGAGAAATATAGCTGGGAGAATATGGTGAGGGAGATTATTCAGTCGTCAGCCAATAGTCTTTAGTCGATAGTCGAGAGTCGGGAGTCGAGTGACGTGATCCAAAAACAAGTTGACAAGTTATGATTTACAGAAGTAAAGCCCCTTTACGGATTGGTTTGGCCGGTGGTGGTACCGATGTGAGTCCTTACAGCGACTTATATGGTGGTGCGATACTCAATGCCACCCTTTCTTTATATGCACATGCTACAATCGAACCCATTGCACCCAATCAGATTATGCTGGAAGCGATTGACCGGGATGAAACTGAAGCCTATGATTGGGCTATTGAATTACCCATAACCGGAAAGCTGGATCTGCTGAAGGGCGTGTATAACCGGATACAGAAAGACTATGGCATTAAAGCCGGCGGATTCCGTTTATCAACTTATGTAGATGCTCCGGCCGGTTCAGGATTAGGCACTTCTTCTACTCTGGTGGTGGCCATTATTGGCGCTTTTGCAGAAATGCTCCGCTTACCCCTGGGCGAATATGATATGGCGCATTATGCTTTTGAAATAGAAAGAAAGGATCTCGGACTGGCGGGTGGCAAACAGGACCAATATGCGGCCACATTTGGCGGAGTCAACTTTATGGAATTCTATGGAGATGATAAAGTGATCGTCAACCCGCTGCGTGTTAAACAACAGCATTTGTTTGAACTGGAAAATAATCTGTTATTATATTATACTTCAACCAGCCGGGAATCCGCCGAGATCATCAGAAAACAAAGTCAGAATGTTTCGGACCAGAAAGAAAAATCTATCGAAGCCATGCATCAGCTGAAAGAGCAGGCCAGGATGATGAAAGAGGCTTTACTGAAAGGAAGACTGAATGAATTTGGCGAGATTCTTGATTTTGGTTTTCAGCAAAAAAGAAAAATGGCTGAAGGGATCAGCAATCCGCTGATGGAGGAAATTTATGAAGCTGCTAAAAAAGCAGGGGCAACAGGCGGAAAAATTTCCGGGGCCGGTGGTGGCGGGTTCATGATTTTTTATTGCCCGGTTAATACAAAATATACGGTGAGCCGTGCATTGGAACAATTTGGAGGCCGGTCCAGGTATTTTCAATTTGTAGAACATGGATTGAAAAGCTGGACCGTTTAACCGGTGCTGTTGAGATATAAATAAAAGAATCAGACTTTACAATCATGGAAAAAATAAAAGATATCATCAGGGCGTCTATTGTAACCAAGGAGAAGATCCTGAATAACCCGGTGCTGCTGGAAACGATCAATCAGGTGGTTGATCAGGTTACCACTGCTTTTCAAAACGGGAAAAGAGTTTATTTCTGTGGCAATGGCGGCAGTGCAGCTGATGCACAGCACCTGGCCGCTGAATTCTCCGGTCGTTTTTACACCGACCGGAAAGCCTTGCCTGCTGAAGCCCTGCATTGCAATACTTCTTATCTAACCGCGGTAGCCAATGATTATGGCTATGATGTGGTTTACTCCAGAATGATTGATGGTATTGGAGAAGCCGGAGATGTGCTGATCGGATTATCCACTTCCGGAAATTCCATCAATATCATGAAGGCCTTTGAAGTGGCCAAAGCCAAGGGAATCATTACGGTGGCTTTTACCGGTGAAAGCGGTGGTAAAATGAAAGACCTGGCCCGTTACCTGATCAATGTTCCTTCCGGTGATACCCCCCGTATCCAGGAAAGCCATATCACGATCGGTCATATTATTTGTCAGCTGGTGGAAGCAAAATATTTTACTGCTTAAGCCGATCCCGCATTATAAAGAAACTATGCTGAAAGAATGTATCATACTGGCGGGAGGACTTGGTACCCGTTTACAATCCACAGTACCTGATACACCGAAATGCATGGCACCGGTGGCAGGCCGTCCTTTTTTATTTTATGTAATCAATTATCTGAGGAGTCAGGGTATTGAAAAATTTATCTTTTCACTGGGCTACCTGCATGAGCAGATAGAAGCATACCTTGAAAAGGAATTCGGAACACTTGACTATACCTGCTCCATTGAGGAAGAACCCCTGGGTACAGGTGGTGCCATCCTGCTGGCCTGTCAGCATACCACGGAGAAAGAAGTGCTGGTGGTGAATGGAGATACTTTATTCAGTGGCAATTTTCAGGAAGCATTCCTGTTTCATGACCGGCATCTCGCCGAATGTACATTACTGCTGAAACCCATGAAAGAATTTGACCGCTATGGGGTGGTGGAAACCAGTGATGATCAGTTGGTCCGTTCATTCAAAGAAAAACAATATTATCAGGAGGGGAATATCAATGCAGGCGTTTACATCCTTTCTGTTGCCCGTTTTCAGGATGAGGAATTCCCCTCCCGTTTCTCTTTCGAAAAAGATTATCTCGAAAAATACTATCCCCAAAGAAGAATTTACGGACTGGTACAGGATCAATATTTTATTGATATCGGGATACCTGAAGACTTTCACCGGGCCAGCCGGGAATTGGCAAAACCGGATCTGAACCTGAAGGCCATTGATAAAAACTGGAGTCTGTTTCTGGACAGGGATGGTGTGATCAATGAGGATAAACCCGGCAGTTATATTTTCAATGCTGCAGAATTTGTTTTCATGGAAGGTGCCCCTGCCCTCTTTAAAAAACTAACGGATATTTTTGGGTATATCCTGGTGGTGACCAACCAGCGGGGTGTAGGCAAAGGGCTGATGACCCTGGCTGATCTTGAAAATATCCATGCCAAAATGATCACCGGAATTGAGGAGGCTGGTGGTAATGTGGATGCCATTTATTATGCTCCTTCTTTGGACAATAAGGACCCGTTCCGTAAACCCAACCCGGGGATGGCTTTTAAGGCAAAGAGGGATTTTCCGGGAATAGACTTGCATCGCTCCATCATGGTGGGTAATAAAATGAGTGATATGGGTTTTGGCCGGAATGCCGGTATGTACACTGTGTATATCGCCAGTACCAACCCGGAAGCGCCCTTTCCTCACCCGGATGTGGACCTGCGTTACAATTCCCTCCTCGAATTTGCCAATCATTTA
>DAORJS010000160.1:0-6345 GCA_035439185.1 Chitinophagaceae bacterium | reverse complement strand
GCTGAAAGAGGCGAAGGCCAATGGGTTGCCGATATTGATGGCTTTCCGGAAGTAGGTTGTTATATATTTGGCATTTGCATTCGGACCATAGCTCACAACTGTAGCTTCATCTCCATCTCCATATCCCAATTGGGCATTGCCACTGGCCCAGGCTGCATCATTAAATCCAGTCACCCTCCAGGCAGTGCCCTGATTGCTGCCATTATCCAGGTATTTCCAGGAATCGCCAAAACTGATAAAGGTTTGCGGTCCCTGTACAATATCCTGTGTGGTGAAATTCCAGTCTGTGGCTGCAGTCATTCCCGCATGGTCATTGCCTGCGATATCTTCAAATACACCTGCTGCTACTTCTACATTGACGGCGGCATTATTACCAAAATCCGCAGGGTCAATAGTAACCGTGTTGCCCGCGATGGTTACCGAAGCACTGTTCACATCAATTGTTTGGGTAATATTTCCCGCTTCCCGGATAATGATATTACCTGCTCCTTTTTGTACAGGTTCATCAAAATTAATGACCAGACTCTGCCCGACCGGTATATTGCTGCTATTATCGGCAGGAGAGAGGGTCAGTACCGCAGGAGCTGTCAGATCTACTGATCCGATTAACTGCAGATCGAAACTGAGATCACTGCTGGTTCCTGCATTTTGATGGATCTCCACAGCTATTACATTATTTCCACTTACAAATGCGGAAGTACTGATGGTGAAATCCTGTGCGGTATTACCGTCATCACTGGCTGCAGTACTGGCTAATGTGGTATTGGTGACTGTACCGGCTGGCATATTATTCCGATATACTTCAACGCCATTTACATAAATTACTATACCATCATCCCTTTTCACAGAACCGTTAATAGACGTAAAAGCCTGCGGATTGGCAATATTGATTGACTTACGGAAATAAGTGGTGATAAACTTGGCATTGGCATCGGGTCCGAAATTCACAAGGGTAGCTTCATCTCCATCGCCATAACCCAATTGGGCATTGCCACTGGCCCAACTGGCATCGTTAAAAGTGCTGCCACTCCAGATTGTTCCCTGGTTACTGCCATCATCTAAATATTTCCAGGTGCTGCCATAAGCAATCAGCGTCTGTGGTCCTTGCGGAGCAGCAGCCGTTAAAAAATTCCAGGTATCCGGCAACACTATACCAGAATAAATATTCCCTGCAGTATCGAGTAATGCACCAGCTGAAATCTCAATATTCACTCCGGTACTATAACTGAAATCAGCTGCATCAATGGTTACTATATTACCTGCAATGGCAACTGCGGCGGCAGCAATATCAATGGTTTGAGTAATCAGTCCGGCCTCGCGTATCAGAATGGTACCAGCTCCCTTTTGTACCGGTTCATCGAATTGCATCACAAGAATTTGATTGACCGGTATGTCTGTGGCATTATCAGCCGGTAAAAAACTGACAACGGTCGGGGGAACCAGATCTGGCGGAATCGTACTGAAATTCCAGGTGCTGAGATCAGCAATGCCGGAATAATTATTCCCGGCTGTATCCCGGAAAACACCGGCGGCCATTTCAATGTTCACAATTGCTCCCGGATTAAAATCAGCCGGGTTAATACTGGCGGTATTGCCATTGATTGTTACTGCATTACTGCTGACATCAATTGTTTGTGTAATCAACGCATTTTCCCTTATAATAATATTTCCTGAACCCTTCGTGATAGGCTCATTGAATATGACAGATAAAGCGCTGTTCAAAGCGACATTTACATCATTATCCGCCGGAATGAAACTGAGAACAGCAGGAGGGGTAAGGTCAGGATTAAGAGTATTGAAATTCCAGGTCGTCGCGTTACTGATTCCTGCAAAGTTATTCCCGGCTATATCCCTGAAAACACCGGCTGCCATTTCAATATTCACTGCTGCACCCGGTGAAAAATCAGAGGGATCAATCGTTACAGATGATCCCGCAACAACAACCGATGCTGAACTAACCGGAATGGTTTGTGTAATCAAACCGTTTTCCCTGATCAGTATATCACCGCTGCCTTTCTGTATGGCTTCATTGAAGTTGATCGTTAATCCGCTACTGAGAGGTATATTAACCGAATTGTCGGCCGGTGTAAGACTGGTGATCACAGGAGCCGTGATATCTCCGTTGCCAATGAGTTGCAGATCAAATGAGATATCTGAACTGGTCCGGACCGACTGATGTATCTCAACAGCAATCACATTATTGCCTGCCACTAAAACGGACCTGGCCAGATTAACTGTTTGTGCAGTATTCCCATCATCCGCAGCATCAGTACTGGCCCGGGTGGTAGAGCTGATCGTGCCGCTAGGCATATTCGTCCGGTATCTTTCAGTACCGTTGATATAAACTACTGCCCCGTCATCTCTTTTAATATTTAAAGTAATTCCGGTAAAGCTGGCCGGGTTGGTAACGGTAATGGCCCTTCTGAAATAAGTGGTAATGTATTTCTGACTGGCATTCGGACCATAACTTACAACTGTGGTTTCATCCCCATCACCATAGCCTAATTGTGCATTTCCGCTTCTCCAGGCAGCGTCATTAAAATTGACTGCCCTCCAGGCCGTACCCTGGTTGCTCCCGTTATCAAGATATTTCCAGTTACTGCCATAACTGATTAAAGAAGTTTGCGACAGAACAGTACTACTGATCAGTAACAGAATGGCGGTGGCAAGTTGTTTCATATAACTGGTGGGTTTAATTTCTTATAGGAAATTAAAATTTAACGGAGGCTTCAGGAAAGCTGATTTTATGATTTAAGAGTTAACACCTAAAGCCTGAATAACAGAGAAAAGAGAATTTTGCAGGGGTTAAAAAAGCATGAATTCATAGGGAAGAATCAACAATATCCATGAAAGATGGATGAAATAATCAATCGTTTGCGTTTGTTTTTAATATCATATTTTCATCAGAAATTTGATAGTATGAAAATCGCCTTCAGCCTTTTTTTAAGTATGGCTTTTAGCTGGACCGTTGCCGCACAGACTGGTTACTGGCAGCAGGAACTTCATTATACAATAAAAGCAGAATTGACTACAACAGATCATTCCATCAGGGCTCATGAGACAATTGTCTATAAAAATAATTCCGATTCCACTTTACCATTTATCTGGTTTCATTGCTGGCCCAATGCGTATAGTAATGATCATACAGCATTGATCAGACAGATAAAATCAGATTCTTCCCGATCAAAAAAAATGGAGCATTATGGAAAAGGATCTATTGAAGGCCTGTCCTTTACCGTCAATGGAGTTCCTGCAGCAACTGAGCCTCATCCCAACCCCGATTATGTGGATATCCTGAAACTATTGCTGAATAAACCACTTGCTCCCGGAGACTCCATCATCATTGCAACACCTTTTACAGTTAAACTGCCTCCTTATTTTTCCCGGTCAGGTTATGCGGATGGTGAGTACATGGTTTGTCAGTGGTATCCCAAACCTGCGGTTTTTGATAAAGACGGCTGGCATCCGATGCCATATCTGGATATGGGTGAATTCTACAGTGAGTATGCCAGTTTTGATGTGAGTATTACCATCCCTTCAGATTTTGTAGTGGGTGCCACCGGTTCTTTACAAAATGCCGATGAACTGCAGGCATATAAAAAAGCAGGTGCGGCCAACACAGCTGATCGCAAAGGCAAAAGAACACTTTACCAGCCAGCAACAGGTAATAGTTCCAAAACGCTGCGGTATCTCGCCGAACATGTACCCGATTTCGCCTGGTTTACCGACCGGAATTTCGTAATACAATATGATACCACCCGTTTACCCGGAGGAAAAATCATTGATGTCTTTTCTTATTTCCATAACAAAAAAGGAAGCATCTGGAATAACAGTATTGACTATGTGAAAGAAGGGGTGCAATACTACAGCAGCCGGATTGGCGATTATCTGTATCCCGTGGTACAGGCCGTGGAAGGCCCGGCCAATAATTCAAGCGGGGGAATGGAATACCCCATGATTACCCTGATCACCAGCCCTGATGCCAAAGAAATCACGCTGGCATCTGTTATTGTTCATGAAGTGGGACATAACTGGTTCATGTGTATGCTCGGCAGCAACGAAAGACAACATACCTGGATGGATGAGGGACTGAATACCTATTACCAGTTCCGGTATGAAGCAGAGAAATACCGGGCCAATTCCATTTTCGGTGATGCCATCCCCGATGACATCAAAAAACTTTCTGCCCCAGAATTTCAGAGGGTGGTCTACGATGTGATTGCCAAAAATCTTCCCATGGAGTCAGCCATGGATATTCCGGCTGACCAGTTTCCCAACAGCGATGAATACGGATTGGTTTCCTATGTGAAAACAGCACTCTGGATGTTCCTGCTCGAAACAGCCACCAGTCAGGAACAGGTGGATAAGGCAGTACAAAACTATTTTGCCAAATGGAAACTGAAACATCCGGGCCCTGGGGATATGAAAGCTGCTTTTGAAGAAGCACTCAATGCCAGGCTGGACAAATTTTTTGAACTGACCAGAAAGACCGGGAAACTGGAGTAAGACGGGCGCAGAAAGTTTTTGGCTTCTTTTTTCACCAAACTTTTACTTTTGTCCCGGCAAAAAAGTTTACAGTACCAAATGAGTCCTCCGGACTAACCCGTTTCCAACACATGACCAATTCATACCTGGATCTCGTAAAACAGACTTTTAACTTTCCTCAGGAAGGGATTGATGTAAAAGATGGCGATCTTTATTTTAACGGTCTTGACCTCAAGGCCCTGATTGCCAAGTATGGCACGCCAATGAAGCTGACCTACCTGCCCAAAATCGGCATGCAGATCAAAAAAGCAAAAAACATGTTTGCAGCAGCTTTCAAGCGGCACAAGTATGAAGGAAAATATTTTTATTGTTACTGTACTAAAAGCTCGCATTTCAGCTTCGTGGTGGAAGAAGCGCTGAAGAATGATATTCACCTGGAAACCTCCTACGCATACGATATTGAGATCATCAAGAAACTCTATGCCAAAAAGAAGATTACCAAGGATACCCACATCATCTGTAATGGCTTTAAGCAAAAAGGCTATACCCGCCGTATCGCCGGCTTGCTGAATTCAGGTTTTCATAATGTGATCCCCGTTCTGGATAATAAAGAAGAATTACGTGACTATGCCCAGACCGTTAAAGTTCCCTTTAAGCTCGGTATCAGGGTTGCTGCTGAGGAGGAACCTAATTTTCCGTTCTATACCTCCCGATTGGGAATCAGGGCCAAGGACATCCTCGAATTTTATGTTGACCGGATTGAAGGATATGAGACCAAGTTCCAGCTGAAAATGCTCCATATTTTCCTGAACAAAGGGATCAAAGATGATATCTACTACTGGAGTGAATTGAATAAAGTCATCAATCTTTACTGTCAGCTTAAAAAGATCTGTCCTGAACTGGATTCAATCAATATCGGAGGCGGATTCCCCATCAAACATTCCCTTGGTTTTGATTATGACTACCAGTTCATGATCAATGAAATCGTAAGAAATATCAAGACAGCCTGTAAAAAAGCCAAAGTACCCATGCCCAATATCTTTACCGAATTCGGCAGTTATACAGTAGGGGAGAGTATGGCACATATTTACAGTGTTATCGCTGAGAAAGTGCAGAATGACCGGGAGACCTGGTACATGATTGACTCTTCCTTTATTACTACTTTACCGGATACCTGGGGGATCGGGGAAAAATTCCTGATGCTGCCGGTTAATAAATGGGATTCAGACCATCAGCGGGTAGTCTTGGGAGGTATCACCTGCGACAGCCACGACTACTATGATTCCGAAGAACATATCAATGAAGTATTCCTGCCTAAAGTAAATGGCGATAAGGAACCGCTATATGTAGGTTTCTTTCATACCGGCGCCTACCAGGATCAGATCAGCGGATACGGAGGTATCAAACACTGCCTGATTCCTTCTCCGAAACACGTGATTGTGGGGCATGATAAAAACGGAAAACTCACCGACTGGATTTATGCCAAACAACAAACTGCCCAGAGTATGCTCAAGATACTGGGCTATAAATAAGGTCGCGATAATAACTGCTGCTTAAAACAAAGCCCCGCTACTGGCGGGGCTTCTGTTTTACCGGCTCTGCCGGCTGTATCTTTTCCATTCATTATATTCCCAATCACTGTACCTGAGCCGCTTCAGGTAAGAAGCATCAATGTAAAACCGGTTATCATAACCCTTCCAGTACAGGTAACCCGCCGGATTGCGGTGATAATACCGGCCATTGGAAGGATGTTGTTTCATCACAAATCCGGGACTGGGAGAAATAACCAGCGAAGCGCTGGCATAGTACCGTTGTGCAGGAGCAGGTGCCGGCTGGCGGTAGACTTCCCGTTCACGGTAT
>DAORJS010000159.1:0-6392 GCA_035439185.1 Chitinophagaceae bacterium | reverse complement strand
ATTCATCAGGAAATTGTTTATTCATATATGCCGCCGCCTGATTACCTGACTGATATCGTAATAAATCCGGATAAAAACAAAGATTCAGAAAAACGGCAACGAATAGAACAGCCAAACCGGAGCGCAGATATGGATACCATTGCTTACTCACGGTTGAAAACTTTGGAAGCAACAACAGAGATAATAACAGCAGCAGTGCAGCGATGATAAAAACAAATGAAAGCGACGGCCGGTAAAAAAACAAGAGCCCGCCAATCAACAGCAGCATCAGTATAACCAGTCCGTTCTGAATTTTGGCAAATACTGTTTGGCCAACACTTACCTGCTGATCAATCAGCACAGCAGTCAGAATGGCCAGCATCGGAAAAATGATATTGGTATAATGCGGTAACTGAAATCCGGAGAAAGAAAATACCAGCAGGGTCAGCAGGCTGCTGCAAAAGGTGAACCACTCGGTAAACGGGCTTTGTATTTTTTTAATTCCCTGACGGATCCTGCTGTACAAAGCGGCATACATGATCAGCGACCAGGGCAGGAAGGCCCATAAAAGCGTATGCAGGAAAAATAGTTTATCACCCTTTCCTTTGATAGGGCCGGTATTAAAGAATCGGCCAAACTGGCTATCCCATAAAAAGAACCGGATGCCGGAGACCTGCTGACTGCCCAATACAGCTTTTTCAGGATGGGTATCAAATTGTTTCCATAGACAATATAATTCGGGACTGATAAAAAGAATGACCAGGAGCAGGGCGAATATCCATTTCCAGTGAAAAACCTGTTTCCATTCCCGCCGTAGCATCAGCTGACCAGCAACAGCAGCGCCGATCGGGATCAATGTGAAAATACCTTTTGTCATAACCGCCAGTCCTGCAAAAAAGCAGGCCCATACCATTTGCCATCCCCATTTGCCTTTCAGTGTATTTGAAAAATGATAGATGGATGCAATGATCAGTCCGGTGAGAAATGGTTCGGCCCTTACATCATTATTAGAAATAATGATATGCATGGCGGTAAGCAGGATGAATACCGACCATAATGCGATGGTCTTATTATAATACTTCAGTGCAAAACGATAAGTATAAAAAGCGCCCAGCAGTACAAACAGGATTCCGGGTAATTTATATACCCAATCATGATACCCGAATACTTTAAAAAAAACGGCGGTAATCCAGAAAGGAAAATGGGGTTTATCCAGCCAATCGGTTTCCTGGAAATAAAGATTTACATAATCATTATTAAGCGCCATGGTTTTGCTGATCGAAGCATATACACCCGCATCAGGATCCATGAGCGGTATAAAAAGTCCGCTGAAACAAAGCAGGATAGCCAGCCCGTTGAGAAAATAAAGAATGCGGTGAAGCGGAGATTGACCCTTGTCTTGAAGCATGGCCAAAATTACGGGGCTGCAGTGGCGGATAAAAAATTAATGTTAACCGGTCTGGGATGACCGTTTGCCGATAAGGACTCTTTTTTCGTCGAAAAATGAACGCACTTTAAAGTAAAATTCAGGGTTTCGCGACTTCTTTTTAAAGCAAAAGCAATGAACACAACGATGATACAGCCAAAATCAATCAGCACCGTGATAGCCGGGTATAGTGAAAAGTTGTATGCTTTTATCAGGAGCCGTGTCCCTGGAGAAGAAGATGCAAAAGATGTTTTACAGGAAGTATGGGTTCAGCTGAGTAATCAAAGCAATCTGCATGATATCGGGCATATGAGCGGTTGGTTGTTCCGCGTTGCCCGGAATAAAATGGCAGACCTGTACCGAAAACAGTCTAAAGATAAACTGGAATACTTATTTACCGGTGAAGAGGAACTCATACCGGAATTGATGGAAGCGGCTGCGGTTGATCCGGCTGATAGCGAATGGAAAGAGATGCTTTATGATCAACTGATGGAAGCATTGGAAGATTTGCCGGCCGGACAAAGAGAAGTATTCATCAGCAATGAACTGGAAGATATGACCCTGCAGCAAATTGCCGATCAAACCGGTTGGTCCATTAAAACAATTATTTCCAGAAAAAGATATGCGGTACAGTATTTAAGAAAAAGACTGGCCCACTATTACGAAGCATTTTTAAAAAACTAAAACATAAACACAATGAAAAAGATGTTCAGAAAAAGACCGTATTTAATTCCCTTATTCCTGATACTGGGTGCCGCAGCAATTGCATTATTTGGCTGGCTGCTGATGACACTCTGGAACCTGGCCCTGGTGCCGGCCGTAGGTGCGAACCTGATCAGTTTCTGGCAGGCCCTTGGTATCCTGGTATTGAGCAGGATATTGCTGGGCGGTATGGGTGGCCGGAGAAAATGGGGACACCGGATGGCTATGCGGGAAAAATGGATGAATATGTCGGCAGAAGACAAAGAGAAATTCAGGGAACAATGCCGTAACCGTTGGGGACATCGTTTTGCAGGAGCTGGTCCTCAGGAAACACAAGGTTAACCTATGGCAGACCGGCTTATGGCCGGTCTGCTTCTTTTTTCCAGACCATATATCCCCACCAGGCCAGCGCCAGAAAGAGCACATACATCAGGGTGAACAGATAAAAATGCTTATAGAAATTAAGAGGTATGGCCACAATATTGCTGAAGATCCAGGCAATCCAGTTTTCCACTTTTCTTTTGGCCATCCACCACATGGCCGTGATAGCAGAAGAAGATACCATTGAATCCAGTATCGGTGTATTGCTGTCAGTAAAACGATCCAGCACCACCCAGATCAGGGCCCAGAAGAATATAAAAAATCCAATACCGGTCCATAACTGTGGTTTACTGCACCAGCTGATGGGATAGGCATATTGACCGGCCTCTTTTTTCTGCACCCAGTAATACCAGCCATATACACTCATGGCGAAATAATAAATATTCAAGGCACCATCGGCATATAAAGGCGGGGTGGAATCAAAAAAATAAAGATAGGCGGCAATCAGTACGCCGATGATTCCGGTCGGATACACGAGTACATTATTCTTGCGGGCATACCAAACACTGGCAACCTGGGTAACGGTGCTGATCCATTCCAGCGGACGGGTATGAATGATATTGCTCCTGAGTTCTCTCCAGATTTCGAGTAGTGACAACAGTGTAATTTGATGTAAACATAAAAAAATCCCGCCAGCTGGCGGGATTAGTAATAAAACAATTCACGGCTTTATTTTCTGGCAATGAAAAGCAGGAAGCTGTTTTCAAGATGATAGAGGTCATTGCCCAGATGGTAAGGCATCATGGCATCAGCTATCACCTGTTTAACTTCTAAAGCACTGGCTTTGTTTAATGCTGCCGCCGCCGGTCCGGTTCCCATAAAACTCCTGACACTGTTTTCAAGAGAATAATAGAGGAATGGACAACTGACCCTTGCCTGATAATAAAGCTGCAGGTTGATTGTTTTGAGGATGGATTCAATTGTTCCATCTTCTGATAAAGCAAAGGGACCCGGAGTACCAGCTGGCGGAGGCGGTAACAGGGTACTGATTGCTTTCAGAATATTGGTGGCATCACTGAATTCCGGTTTGTCCCAGATACCAATCACCAGATAACCACCGGGTTTTAAAACTCTTTTCGCTTCTTTCAGTGCTGCGGTAAAATCCCCGGCATATTGAAAAGAATTGAATCCGGTAACCACATCAAAACTTTCATTTGCAAAAGGAAGCGCTTCCAGGTCCTCTTCCAGAAAATTAAAACCGGGGTTTCTTTTCCTGGCCAGTTCCAGCAAACCAGGAGCTGCATCAATCCCCATCACTTGTGCGTCATTTTGAATGGCCATGGATGAAAAAAGACCAGAACCACAACCTGCATCTAATAATAAACTTCCCGGCTGGAGGTCCAGGTGCTTTAAGGTCTTTTTGTAAAGTGGCAGGAAAAAGGGTTCAAAGTAAAGCGACCAGTTTTCCGGAGCCACGCTCCATAAGCGGCCCTGCATTTCTTTTGTACTCATACGATAATGTTTAAAGGTTAATGAATGAATGACAAAACTAGCAGGACCTGTTGCCAGGTCTGTTACTGAAAAGGCCAGAAATTGTACTGAAAAGTTCAGGTCTTATCCGCCTGTTTTACGGCAGCCGGGGAAATGCCGAAACGGCTTTTAAAAGCCCGGCTGAAATGAGATTGATTTTCAAACCCGCTTTCAAAAGCCGCTTCTCCAACGGTTTTTCCATAACGGGATAACAGGTGCATGGCATGATGCAGTCTTTTCTCGGTCAGCCATTTACCTGGTGTATTGTTGAATTGCTTTTGAAAATCGCGTTTGAAAGCAGAGAGACTGCGATTGCTTAAACGGGCAAATTCTTCCAGTTTCAGGTTAAAGCAAAAATTATCTTCCATGATTTTCTGCATCGATACAGCCGCAGGTGCTTTAAGCAGTGAACAGAAATAAGTAAGTATTTCCGCATTCACCGGATTGTCTGCAATATGAAGGATGAGTTCCCTGAACTTGAGTTCAAGAATGGCCTGGTCTGGCTGGCGACCCGCTTCAAAATGAGGCATCATAGATTGGAAGAAAATATTTACAGCCGGAGTAACATTCACTGGCATCACAGGATGAAAACTCTGTCCGGGCTGATGGATGGGTGTGGATTTTGATGCCAGTACTTTGCAGATAAAATCATCGGGAATAAAAAATATAATAAGGCAAAAAGTAACATCCAGGAATTGCTCAACAATACAAGCACCCTTTCTTACAAAAACACAACTGCCTTTTCTCAAATCATAAGAGCCGTCTGCCGTGTGCCATATCTTGCGCCCTTCCATCACATACACAATGTAATTATGGTGACTCCAAACATCTACCAGTTTATCCTCAAGCGGGCAGTTATATACTGAAATAAGGGATTCTCCGCAAGACAGTTGCCGGTACTTGCCGGGATTGCTTTGTATGGTTCCATAAAGATTGAACATGGACCTGAGTGCAAATACAAAAGTAGAACTTCCTGAATAATATCTTACTGCTGTATTTTGAACCGGTTAATAGGAATACTTTTTCCATGCACGCAGATAGATATCACCCCGTTGTGTGTGAAAACGGGTAGCAATCTGTTGCCACTGACCGTTATGAAATGTCCATACCAGAAAATGAAGATGCGGTACAAATGCATATCCTGTCTTTCCGGCCAGTCCGATCGGCTGCCCTTTTTTCACCGTATCACCGGTATTCACCAGAGCGCCCAGATGTTGTAAATGCCAGTAGCCTGCCCGGCTGCCATCTGCATGCTGTATCACAATATTGTTGCCCTCCGACCTGTACTTTTTATTGAGGCCTCCTTTTATTCCATCTTCTTTTACCCGGCTTACCACACCATCCCGGGCAGCCGTGATCGTATCACCTCTGCGTAAATTAAAGTCAAGTGCTGCTCTTTCTTTATGCGTCATCCGGCTGAAATATCCCTGTATGACCCTGTATTTTTTTCCGGGCCGGTAAGGAAGTGCATATACATAACTGGTATCATCTTTCCGGATTCCCTTTTGCAGCAATTTAATTTCTTTACGAAGGGGATTATTACTGGCTGCGCAACCGGTAATCGCGATTGATATTATAAACCACTGTATTGATCTTGTCCAAAGCATTTGATAAAATTACCCGAAAGCAGATACTGATACCTGAGTTTTTTGTTAAGATATTCATGAAAACGCTTTTATTTACTGATGGAAGCGATGTTCAAAAAAACAGACACCAGTTCTTTGGGCCTGCTGAAAAAAGGAGAATGACTGCTTTTCAGCTGATAAACTTTGTGGCAGGGTAATTCCGTATACATTTTTTGTTGTATATATGGTGTTACGGCTTTGTCTTCTGTACATTCGATATAGTACCGGGGAATCCTTCCGAAATTTTCATCGGTTAGTTCTAATGCAGTTGTTCCGGTAACAACCGGTTCATTACTCAGTAAAACCTTTGCCATTTCAACAATATCATCTTCACAGTCAGCATATAGCCCCTCTTTATAAATAGCGGAATCAAGTGTGGTGGATGCTGTGGCTTCATCAACATATACATAAGGTTTTAATACTCCTTCTTTATCCTGAACAGCATATTCCCTTTGTGTTTTTCCATCAGGAACCAGGTAGGCCGCGAGATAAACAAGCGCTTCCGTTTTATCGGGACGGTATTCAGCCGCCTGTGAAACCATGATACCGTTTTTACTATGACCAACCAGGATCACTTTGCCGGGTTGCTGATCCATGAGCGCAGTTATTTTAGCAACAGATTTTTGAAGCGTGACTTCCTGTACCGGCGTTTTATCTCTTCCCATACCTGGTAAGTCGATACATATAACCTGATGACCCGCGGTTTCAATTAGCGGAACCACTTTGTGCCAGTTCCAGGCATTATGCCAGGAACCATGAATGAGAATAAAAGTTTTCATGTATTAAATTGAAACAATGAGGAAAAATGA
>DAORJS010000158.1:0-6427 GCA_035439185.1 Chitinophagaceae bacterium | reverse complement strand
GCGGCGGGTATCAACAGAGTCAAATGCATAAAAATAATTGGGAAGCATTACAATTCCTCCGCCACCGGCACCATAACGGGAGGCGTTATTCAGGTTCGGGCCATCATAATTACCCATCCGGCTGTCACTGTTGCTGTTGCCACCGCCGGCACCCACTTCCCAGATGATTTCTCCCTGGGGGTCATATACAAATGATGTAACATTTCTCCAAATGTTCTCATAGTTAGGGTTCAGGGTATGCTGATCTCTTCTGGCCATCAGCTCTTCACATTCCTGTTTGGCTATGTTATAAAATGTGAGATAATCACTTCTTCTTTCCATCTGTCCATTGCTGCGAAGTGAGTATCCTCCACGGTGAAGAGCCATTCTGGCACGTAATGCCATGGCCACTCCTTTGGTGATTCTTTCACTTCTGGTGCCGGCATCGGTTCTCCAGGGAAGCAATCCTTTGGCTGTTTGTAGGTCAGCCAGCAGCTTATCATAAACAGAATCTCTGTCAGACTTAGGAATAAAAAGATCTGTCTGTTTATAAGCTGGTACCATCGGTGCAGGCACATCACCCCAGTTCAACATCAGCTGAAATAGATATTGTGCACGTAATACCAATGCTTCTCCATGCAGTCTTTTCAGTATGGCCTGGTCGCTGGCAGAACCGGTACTATACTGAGACATTTGCGGAATCTGTTCAATACACAGATTGGCTTTTTCCAATCCGCGGTATAACTGCCTGAAAGGGTTGGATAATTCAGCATTGGTGAGTAGTAACTGATAACGACCAATACCACGGCGGCCATTATCAATACCACCACTGACGATTCCTTCATCAGTATCATAGGGATAATACATGCTGATACGGATACCGTAGCCATTATCACCCTGTAGCTCGTCATACACACCCACCACGGCTGTGAGTGCATTGGAGACATCGGAAAATGCCTGGGGCACGCTGTATTGTGATACAGCTTCCACTTCTGTATATTTTTTACAACCGGCAGCCGTAATGACCGTGGCCAGGATGGTAGCGGCTGCGATGGATTGAATCATTTTATTTTTCATACCGAATCGTTTTTAAATTTAGAATGTAACATTTATACCAATCAGCCAGGTGCGTGACCTGGGGTATGCAGCAAAGTCAACCCCGGGTGTGAGCGGGTCACTTCTTCTGGCTGTTACATCGGGGTCATACCCGGTATAATCCGTGATAGTAGCCAGATTATTCACGGTTCCATAAATCCTGACATTGCTGATCTTCACTTTGTCCAGTACTTTTTTAGGAAGTGTATATCCTAAAGTGATATTGTTGAACCGGAGGTAAGATCCGTCTTCAATGGCCCAGGAATGCAGCCACCAGCGTTGTACTCTTACCGGAGACCAGATCGTGGCGTTCGCATTGAGTTTGGCCAGTTCAGTGGGATCAGTAATCCGGATACCCTGGTCGTTGATATTGGTAAAACGCTGATTCATGATTCCCAGCATATTCAGGTTGGAGAAAGCGCCATCAGTCCATTCAAGTTTATTGGCATTATAGATATCATTACCAACAACAAAATTCACAAATACGGAAAGATCAAAGTTCTTATAGGCAATCTGGTTGGTCCATCCCCCGATAAAATCAGGGTTCGCATTGCCAATCACCTGGCGATCGCCATCAGGAGTGATCACGCCATCGCCATTGAGGTCTTTCCATTTCAACATACCGGGTTGCGGGGCACCATAAACACCATTGGCTGCAATTCCCGTTTTCAACGTGTAGGCACCGGTACTGCTATTGTAATTGAAGTCTTCAATTTTATAAAAACCATCGGTCACAAATCCATACATCAGTCCGATTGGTTTACCTACTTCCACCAGATAGTCATCCACACCATCTGAGCCCTGCCATCCGGAATTCCGGGTTTGAGACTGAGGTCCACCCAGACTTTCTACACGGTTTTTGTTAAAGGAGATATTGAAGTTGGTATTCCAGCTGAAATTCTTTTTGTTAACCGGTGTGGCACCCAGTTGTATTTCGATACCCTTGTTGGAAGTGGCACCGATATTCTGTAACTGGGATGTATAACCTGTTGTGGGAGGAATGGCTACAGCGAGCAGCAGGTTCTTGGCTGAGTTTTTATAAATATCAATGTTCAGCTGTACTTTATTTTTAAACAAAGACAGATCAATACCAAAGTTGCGGGTTACATTCTTTTCCCAGATCAGATTCGGGTTCGACAACGCAGAGGGAGCAAAGCCGGGTACGATAGAGTGATTGAATGCATATTGCCCGGTAACCCCATACAGTTGCTCATAGAGCAGGTTGCCGATACGGTTATTTCCTACAGATCCATATCCAAAGCGGAGTTTGGCATCACTGATCCAGTTTACATTCTCCATGAATTTTTCACGGGAGAAACGCCAGGCCAGGGAACCCGATGGGAAAAGTTCTGATGCATTTTCAGATCTGAATTTAGAAGAACGGTCAGAACGCAGATTGAAATTGAAAAGATATTTATCATCATAGGCATAACTGATCCTTCCAAAGAAAGAGGCCAGTTTTGCTGCCGGTTCAACAAAGGAAGTCACCACAGAAGGCGGGTTGGTAGTTCCGGTAGGAGCAGAGCCTAACTGCATATTCGCCAGGGCTTTCTCGGGAGTGATATCAGAAGGGAAGTAACGGGTCTCCAGGTTATTTTGCTTGGAACGCTGGTCAACCACTTCCTGTCCGAACAGCACCGAAATATCATGGTGCTTCCTGTAATTATTCACAGCCCACTGAATGGTATTGGAATTACTGAGGGTGTGATTTTTCTGCTGACCAATGGAAGCAACCGGTAATGAAGCAAAATTGCGGGCTGTACCGGTAATCTTACTGTAAAACAGATTGGTTTCAATAGCCGCATTGTCAAATCCGAATGTAGAACGGACTGTAACATTTTTGAACAAATTATAGCTGGCATATCCGGTCAGGTAAAGTGCCCTGGTGTTCTGCCTGCGGTATTCTGCTTCTGTCAGGATCACCGGGTTGGTAGCGCCTGAAGAAGCCAGGTAATATGCTTCATCAAAATCATCGATGCCAAAACCGGGACGGGGCAGTTCAAAAGGACGGTAATTGATGGCATGACGCATTCTGTTGGTGGAACGGGTGCCACTATTCGTGGTGCCAATTCCCTGTATTTCCTGATCCAGATAACGGGCCGTGAAACCTACTCTTAATTTTTCACTGGCTTTATGATCTATCTTAAAGTTGACCAGCTTCCTGTCGAAACCTGATTCCAGTTGTACACCTTCTTCTTTATTTGCGGTAAGACTCAGGTTAAAAGTAGTAGTGGCATTTCCCCCATTCACAGAAACATTATGTTGCTGGAACATGGCTTTTCTGCCAAATACTTCTTTCTGCCAGTTAATCATGGGATATTCCCGGTATACATTAAGTGTATCCCAGGTGGTACCATAAGTTTGCGCGAAACTGGTACTGTCGGTAGCACTGCCACGGCTGCGTTCGTATTGCCAGCGTACAAAATTGTAGGGGTCCATTACTTCCTGGAATTTTGATAATTCCCGGAATCCAAAGGATCCGTTGTAATTAACCTGTGTTTTGCCGTTCCGGCCAGATTTAGTGGTGATAATGACCACACCATTAGCACCCCGGGCACCATAAATGGCAGTGGTGGAAGCATCTTTCAGTACATCCACAGTGGCAATATCCTGCGGTGAAATCACAGAGAGGGCGTTTTCAACCTGAACACCATCCACAATATATAGTGGTGAATTGTCCTGTGTGATGGAACCTCCTCCTCTTACCCTTACAATAATATCTGCTCCGGGTGCACCTTCAGAAGAGATAAGTTGCACACCGGCCAGTTTACCCTGCAGGGCCTCTGCCGCAGAAGACAGTGGAAAGTCTTTTAATTGTTTGGAGTTAACAGATGAAACGGAACCGGTAAGATCTTTTCTTTTGATGGTGGAATAACCTACCACCACTACATCATCCAGGGCCCTGACTTCAGCAATCAGCTCCACATCAATCACCGTACGGTTATTGATGCCTGCTTCATAGCTGGTGTAGGAGGCACTGGTGAAAACCAGGGCAGTGGCTTTCCCGTCCACCTTCAGTTTGTAATTACCCTGTGCATCGGTGGTGGTTGAAATCTTGGTTCCTTTTACAGTTACAGTTACACCGGGAAGACCTTGTTTGGTGTCAGAAGATGTTACCGTTCCGGTAATTTCTCTTCCCTGTGCAGCAAGAAAATTAGTGGGAGCCATTGCCAATAGCAGCATCAGGCATAGCCCCGCGGTTTTAAGCAGTCTGATCATGTTGCATTTGTTTTAAGAATAACGAGGACGAAAATTTATTGGTCAGCTAAACAATCAAAAAAAGAACAGGAATGCCGGATGGTCATTGAGCTTTTACTGAAATTATTCAACTATAAACAGCGCTTGCCTGAATGATCAGCCGGAAGCAGACTGATTGGAGTAAAAAGATTGGATGCCGGACCCTGAAAGGGGATCCTTTTGAAGAGAGCGAGGCAATCGTTTTAGTTCGCAAGCAGTCAACTCTGGCAGGAAAGAAAATTTCTCAGTGATCAGATTTCTTTCATTGCCATAACAAGTCTACATAGAACTTGGCGGTAAAAAGCCGACTTAAATCTATTTTTTTACGCAATCGTTCCCGGTATCGTTATCAGCAGAACTTATTGTAATCCAAAGAGTAATGAGGTATAAAGGACTTGTAGCGAAGAGGCTGTTCCAGAACAGTAAAGGATGGTTACAATATCGAAGTTAATACGAAATGCCTCTCCTGTAAATGCAGCTTAAATGAGGGGGAAAGACTCTAAATGAGTAACTTTAGCCAATGCCTGTCGGGCATTCTTAAAAATGAAATTTGAAGCAGTCACCATAAAGGATATTGCCAGGGCCTTAGGACTATCAACATCCACAGTTTCAAGGGCTTTGAGGGATAGTTATGAGATCAGCCAGGAAACCAAAAAGCTGGTACTGGATTATGCCCAAAAGATCAATTATCACCCGAATCCCATTGCACTCAGTCTGAAGGAGCGAAGAAGCCGGTCAATCGGAATGATCGTATGCGAAATTGCCAACAGTTATTTTTCCCAGGTGATCAATGGCGCAGAGTCGATTGCGTATAACAGGGGCTATAATGTAATTATCGGGCAAAGCCGGGAATCATTTGAAAGGGAGATGCTGAACCTGCAGTACCTGACTTCCCGGTCCATTGACGGTTTGATTATTTCTGTTTCTGCCGAAACCAAGGACTTTACCTATTTCAAGGAACTCAGTCAGAAAGGAATGCCCATTGTATTTTTCGACCGGATTGTAGATAATGTAGAGACGCATAAAGTAATAGTGGATAATTATAAAGGTGCTTATGATGCAACAGTACACCTGATCCGGAACGGGTACAGGAATATAGCAACACTTTCCAATGCACCGGTTTTATCCATTGCCAGAGACAGGCTCGCGGGTTACAAAGCAGCCTTACAGGATAACGGACTCGAGGTAAAAGAAGAATTAATCAGACATTGTGTGCATGGCGGTATGCTGCTGGATGAAGTGGAAACCGCTATGAAGGAATTGCTGGCACTGACTAATAAACCGGATGCGATGCTGGCCGGCGCCGATAAACTGACTACGGGCTGCCTGCGAATCCTAAAAGCAAAGGGTCTGAAAGTCCCGGATGATATGGCCCTAGTTGGTTTTTCCAATACCGACCTCACAGAACTTCTGGATCCACCATTATCTGTTATCCGGCAACCTGCCTTTGAAATGGGTGAAGTCGCCACTGATTTCTTACTGCAGTTGATTGAGAGTAAAAGACCGGTAACTGAATTTGAAACCAGGGTCTTGTCCACAGAACTGATCGTCCGGGAGTCCTCCCGGCCAGTTCTTAATAAAGCCCGGGCATTGGTTTGAAATAGGGACATTTTACCTGCTTTAATTTTTTGGAACACATGTAGCTGGCGGCTATATTTGCAGCCCGAATAAGGGGGTTTAGCTCAGCTGGCTAGAGCGTTTGCATGGCATGCAAAAGGTCACCGGTTCGACTCCGGTAACCTCCACATTAATTTAAAAAGGTTCTGATAGCAATCAGCACCTTTTTTTATGCATTACTTTGTATACATATTATTTTCCTCAACGATAGACCAATACTATGTTGGCCATTCTCATGACCTGAATGACCGGTTATACAGGCATAATCATTCTGGTAGCATGGCTACAAAAAAAGCAAGTGACTGGAAAATCGTTTACACTGAAATATTTGATTCAAAGGCTGCCGCTTATCAGCGGGAAATGGAGATCAAGAAAAAGAAAAGCAGGAAATATATTGAGGCATTAGTCAGCTCAGCTGGCTAGAGCGTCCCGAAGGCATTCGGGAAGGTCACCGGTTCGACTCCGGTAACCTCCACATTAATTTAAAAAGGTTCTGATA
>DAORJS010000157.1:0-6436 GCA_035439185.1 Chitinophagaceae bacterium | reverse complement strand
ATCAATCTGCTCAACCAGGGTATTGGCCACACTGGCGGATAATTCTTTTACATTATCCTGGTTATTATTGATAGCTTTTTGCAGGTATTGAATACTCAGTTTCATGGGGGTCAGCGGATTCTTGATCTCATGGGCCACCTGTCTGGCCATTTCGCGCCAGGCCCCTTCCCTTTCACTCTTAGCCAGTGCGCTGGCACTTTCACCGAGTTTCTCCACCATCTTATTATATTCCTTTACCAGGTCTCCGATTTCATCGTTCCGGTTCCAGGTAATGGCTTCATTCAGTTGCCCCAGACTCACTTCTTTCATCTTATCACTGATCACTGCAAAGGAACGGGTGATCCGGTTGGTGATAAAGAGGGCAATCAATCCGGCCACCAGAAAGATAAAGGCATTCAGGTTAATAATAGTAACGAGAAAATTGGAAATCTCCTGTTCCAGCTCCGGTTTGGAAGTGAAGTACGGAATATTGATATAGGAATCCACCTGCCGGTTTTCATCTCTGACCGGCGAATAAATACTGAGGTATGAAAAATTGCCGATCTTTTCTTCCTGCGCATGCTGCACCTGGCGTAATTTACTCAGATGATAATAGGCTGTTGGATCCATCTTCTTACCCAATACACCCTTGGTGTACACATTGGCTTCGGAAGAAACCTGCAGGTTTCCATTAAGGTCGTACACATTGACATCAACGCCATGAATATCCGCCACTTCATCCACCAGTTGCTGTAATGGGTAGATGGAAACCGAATCATATACTTTTACCACATCATCAAAAACATTATGATCGGAGAGTTTTTTCTCCATCTCATTCACCATAATCTTCATGGTGCGGCTGAGCTTATCGTTATTATTCCGGTTATAACGGCTGATAAAAAAAGAAATGGTGGCTGCACCAATGATCAGGAAGGAGAAGACACTGATGAATATGATGGTGCCATGTACCTGTGACCGGATATTGAGTTGCAGCATCCGGCGTAATCCGGTTCTTTCACTGATGGCTTTTAAAATAAAACTCAGGAGCTGAACAAAGGCAACCAGGAAAAGAAAGGAACAGAATATATAGGAGAATAAAGTGATGGCTTCAATAAAGGTTTCCTTTTTCCGGGCAATCACCACGGCTTTATTATTTCCGGCCTTGTACCAGAGCTCTTCAAAATCACCTTTGTCTCTTTTCTCAAATTCTTTCACCGGTTTTTCATTGGCCTCCAGCCAGGTGGCAAAGGGGTAGTTTCCCGGAGGTGAAACCAGACTGTCATTCACATACACTGCATTCGAAAAAACCGGTGAGGTTTCCGGATCCGCATTCTTGCTGAATTGCCTGAATAATTCAGGAAAGAGGGCTTCCCGGCTATATACTTTCGGGTTGGATACAATAAAGAAGGTTCCGATTTTATTCATTCCGGTATCAATCACATCCCTGCGGGTGATATAATTGAATTTATCAAAAGAGGCTTCGTAGTAATACAGTCCGTCTATGCTGGTTGGTCTTGCCTGTACATTCAGTATAGTGTTCAGGGTTTCGTATGAAGTAAGATCCTCATTAAAAAGCGGCTTTCCTTCTGCATCATAGACATACAAACGGGTATCATACTTATTCAGATAACCGCTGTAGTTTTCGGTGATGATACTGTCACGGAATTCTTTTCCCTGTTCTTCATCATAAAAACGTTTGAAATTATCGGTCAGGAAATCATTGTCAAGATACTGAATAGCGATATTCATCAGCCTTTCACTCGATGGATCGGTTTGCACGGCCAGTTTTTCTGCGATCCTCTTTCTTTTTTCCCATTCTGCCTTCTGTATTTCACTCAGCATGATGGAAGCAATAGATACCGAGAATACAAATATCCAGGAAAGAATGCTGGCGATATTGATCCGGAGTTTGGAAAAAATCAGTCCCTGCCGGTTGATCAGCCAGGTATAAACCAGGAGCCAGATCAGTACGGGCAGGTAAAATAATACTTCCGGATTACCGGAACGGGTGGTGAGATATAACAAACCGGCAAAGCCGATGGCGAAATAGATGATATACTTTCTGTCCGCAAACAAAGGGAAGATGAGGCGGAACAGGAGTTGTGAAAAATAATAATAGGAAAGCGACAAACAGGCCAGTACCACAAAGCCGACTACCGTGAAAAAATTAAGTGTAAAGAAATTGGTGACATCAAATGAAATCTTTGAATCGGCCACCATACTCCGGATCACGGATGCCAGTACAAAAGTGGAGAGGATGAGCAATACCAATGAAAAAATACCGGCTATCCATTTCAATCTGGCAGAAAAAGCCAGGGTGAGATCATCCTTCCGGTGCAGTTTGGACCATGCAAAAAGCACGATCCAGCAGAAGAACATGGCATTGATCAGTAAATCGCCTAATGAACGTTGTACGATATTGGAACCATACCAGGCCGGATTAAATAATTCAAACTGACGGAGATTGAGTAAGGCCGGGAAGAAATAAGTGGCTATCCGCAGGAATAATAAAAGCAGGGTCAGTAACCCGATCCCGGTCCAGGGGCCCCTGGTACGGGCCGTTTGTTCCACCTGTAACTGGATGAAGAGAAATAGTAAGAGGATCCCGCATAAGCGAAGCAATATGGTGAGCCGGTCATTATAGGGAACTGCACCGCTGGCTTTTTTATCCAGATAAAAAAGTGTTATACCCGAATTGGTTTTCACCGGAAACTCCGTTTGTTTCCGGGCGATCAGGACCCGCTTATCTGCAGTTGAGCTGTACGCAAATTTTTCAGGCAGGTAATCGGTTTGTATAAAAAATTTGGCGCGGACCAGGATCATGGCGCAGGCCATCCCTTTGTTATCAGCCAGGGTTTTACGGATCATGTAATAATATCCGTTGGAGAGCTGCATAAAATATTCCCCATCCTTTCCGGTGATCAGTTCGGGTGGAGGGGTGATCAGCTGGTTGCTCCAGAATACCATGTTTGCCTCAGCAAATTCGGGCTGCTGATACAGGAAGAAGCCAAAGGGTTGTTCAGTTACCTGATCATACTCAGTCCGGGAAGCTGTTTTAGTGAGCAGCCTGTTCACCAAACCAGTATCAGCCAGTAAACTGTTGAATTCCTTTTGCCGGGAAGAAAGATAGCGTTCCAGTTTTTTAACTTCCTGGGTAACCGAGGAGCGGTTGCTGTAACGTTTATTAAAAAGAAAGGACAGGCCAAATAAGATGGCTGCCATCAGCAGGACCAGGTATTTTCCCTGCCGGTTATGTTGAAAGGGGGGCTTCACGATTGTGGCCGCTGTTGTTTGATGGTATTCCAGATGGCATCCATTTCTTCCAGGCTCATATCATTGAGGTCTTTTCCTTCCTGCAGGGCAATGGCTTCCATTTGTGTAAACCGGTGGATGAATTTTTTATTGGTCCGTTCCAATGCATTTTCCGGGTCTACCTGCAAAAACCGTGCATAATTGACCAGGGAAAAGAGCAGGTCCCCGAATTCTTCTTCTGTTTTACCGGCACTGCCACTGTTGATGGCCTCTTTCAGCTCGGCTGTTTCTTCTTCCACTTTTTCCCAGACCTGTTCGCGGTTCTCCCATTCAAACCCGGTTTGTTTGGCTTTTTCCTGCAGGCGCATGGCTTTAACCATGGCGGGCAGGGAAACCGGCACACCACCGAGAACGGATTTCTTTCCTTCCTTGAGTTTCAGTTTTTCCCAGTTGGATTTAACCTCTTCATCGTCTTTCACTTTAACATCTCCGTAAATATGAGGGTGACGGGCAACGAGTTTATCACAGATGCCATGGATCATTTCATCGAGGGTGAAATGCCCCTGTTCCCTTCCGATTTTTGAATAGAAAAGAATATGCAGCAACAAGTCCCCCAGTTCTTCTTTAATGCCTTTCCAGTTTTCGTCGGTAATGGCATCGGCCAGTTCGTAGGTTTCTTCCAGGGTCATTTGCCGGAGCGACTGTATGGTTTGTTTCCGGTCCCAGGGACATTGTTCCCTCAGTTCATCCATAATCTGAACCAATCGGGAGAAGGCAGCCTCATTTTTTTCTTGCATGCTATTAAATTTCAAAAACGGCCAGTAAAATAAAAACGAAAAACAGGAGCAGCATCACGATCAATGCCCCGATATTCAGCAGTAAAAACTTGAGCAGGGTTTTCGCATGATTTTGCCGGTAAAATCTTTTCATTGACAAATAAAGGTACAGCCCGCCAGATAAAAATATAATCGCAGAGAGCCAATCGAGGTCCTCTAATCCGGTGAGATCCTGAATCTCACTGATTACAAATACAACGGTCAGCAACAGGAAGGTAAAGATGTAATGATAGATACTGAAGATACCGTGGTCTGCATAATAGTATGTCTTCCGGCGGAAATAGAGCAGTTTCAGAATCAGTGCAAACAGGGGCAGGGATACAAACAGCATATAGGGCAGTTTGTGAAGGACCGCGTCAATCAGTTTGGCCGAACCTGTTCGGGGATCGCCACCATATTTTTTTTTCAGTGCCAGGTTTCGCTTTTCCACCAGACTGGTCAGCCAACCGTCTTTTTCATCTGCTGGCAGCATCTTCTGAATGGAGTCATACTCATGCCGGTTGCGGTAGCTCCTGCTGCTGACATTGATAAAATCAAAATCATTCCAATACCTGACCATATCCTCTCCGGTCAGGGTACGGGTACTGTCTTTAAGCAATAGCATCATCTGCTTCCATTCGGTGTTCCCGGGGTTTTTCTTCAGCTCTTTCTCTCCTTTCCGGATATAATTTTCCCGTTCTGCCTTTGACAAAGGTTGATCCAACCCTGTGCTGATATTATCCGTCCTGACAAAAACCCCGAAGAAAAGCAGAAAAAAGACGGCGGAAGTGAAAACATATTTCTTGACCGGATTGAGGTAGCTGGCCCTGCGGCCACGGACATATTCTGCAGGAAGAAAGCCTGGTTTGAAAAGCAGGTACTTCATCGAGTCGAAAAACTTGCTGTCGAAATGGGTGATATCGTACAGAAAATGCTTCACCATGTGCCAGAAAGTCTCATGGGGAACCACATTTTCCTGACCGCATTCCTGGCAGTATTTGCCCTGTACAATGGTGCCGCAGTTCAGGCAATCCTTCTCTTTTCGCTGGGGGATATGGGACAAGGAAATTTTTGCTTAAAAATAGGGACAAAAAAATACAAGATGGCATTCTTTTTCGTTACTGTACAATTCAGGTAACTTTGACCAAAGTACAATATCACTGACATGAAAATCACCGTTCTTTCCTTTGTATTCTTTATTGCCGGAACCGCCCGGGGCCAGTATTATTACAATGATATCGTTTCTACCCTGGAGACCAACCAGCAGATGCAGGTCTGGCGCAATAATAAGGTCAGACTGATTACAGCAACGGGATATGATGCCAATGGTACCCGATCCACTAATTTTTCAGAAGTCAGGGAAATAAAGGACAATGGCCGTACGCTGAAGGTGAGTACACATAATGGCGGTTATCTGAGTGTGTACTATAACCGGTATGATGAAAAAGGAAGACTGATCAACAGTACAGACAGTTCCCTGAATTCTATTGGAAGCAGTACCACTTATAATTACGATGCAGCGGGAAGAATCACTGAAATCAAAACCGTGTTGAGTGATCCGGGATCATCCTTTGAAAAAACGGAACAGCATCTTTGGAAATATAATACAGCCGGCCAACCCGACAAAATGTGGCGGGTGATCAATGGCCGGGACAGTCTGGAAATACGTTTTGAGGCAGATGAGAAAGGCAATCCAGGGGAAGAAGTTTTGTATAAATGGGGAGAAGAATCCAGCCGGATTTACTACTACTATGATGATAAAAGAAATGTAACCGATATTGTCCGTTTCAATGAAAAAGTAAAAAAACTCCTCCCTGATGTGATGTTCACTTATGATGAATCGGGACAGCTGATTCAGAAAGTGAGTACAACGGGTACCGATAACCTGGGAAAGATCAAGTGGGTGGGTTATATTATCTGGAGATACATTTACAATGACAAAGGCCTTAAAACCAAGGAGGCCTTATTTGATAAAGACCAGGAACTGACGGGTAAGATTGAATACAGTTATCAATTCTTCCAGTAAGTCCATCTTCATATCTGTTCCTGACCGCTCTCATTGGATTCGGGTACTGTTCCTCCTAGCTTCGTAAACTGAACCGATGAAGCTTGAATTATCTCTTACGATATTCCCGTGAGCAGGAAACTATTTTCCTTCAACAGCTAAGTCTGATCCGCCAACGCCCGGGGAAAAATGACGTGCATGAGCTGAGGGTTGCCTATAAAAAATGGAGAACCGTATTACATTTCGCGGATGATGAATTCAAATTGAATCAGTTGGGGCAGGAACTGGCACCCATCCGTCGTATTTTCAAAGTAGCCGGTATTTACCGCGATGCGGAAATGAGTGATGCGTTATTGAAGCGGTATAGTCAAAAAGAAAAATGCAG
>DAORJS010000156.1:0-6487 GCA_035439185.1 Chitinophagaceae bacterium | reverse complement strand
ACAGTCAGAGATGTACTGCATATCCATTTTCGTTAAGGGATTTTTGGTGTAATGGTTTGGAATTTGCCAAAGAGCAGATAGGAAATCTTCATCTGTAATAATCTCATCAATGCTTTATCGGAATGTCCTTTATTGAAGTTGGACAGGCCATGTTTATAATTTATTCCCAAGCCCCATTTGTTTATTTGCACAGTCGTGCCGATGCTGAACCGGAAATCATTTACTTCGGGATCGCCGCCTGAATGGCCAATGGAGAATTTTTTACCGGTCTGGTCTAAGAAATCAAACTGGTCGCTCCAGTTTATTCCCAGGCTGTATTCAAAGCCACTATGAATGGAAATGCGGGTATTGCCTTTTTCGAAAAGACGGGCAAGTTGCGGGTTGATGGAAACAAAGAAATAATTGATCCGGTAATCGCCATCCGTTTTGAAATTTCCGCCGGGGGTAATTACACTGTCAGCTTTCAAAGCAGCGCCAGTATGTTCATATTGTGTATTGAGTAACAAAGACCATTTTTTTGATACCGGGTACTCCAATTGAAGTCCCGCTAAAAAATTACCTCCTGCGTTTCTGCCAAAATGATTGGCCATGCTATCTACTGCATTAGGAAATATAAGTCCGTTACGGTGATAATCAGATTGGGATACGGCGCCGCTTCCTCTGAAATAGGAAACACCGCTTCCGGCATAGACCGATAATGCAATTTTGTTTTGGGAATAGCATGTGCTGAAAGCAAGTAAACTGCAGGCAAGTATCCAGATCAGCTTCCTTCTCATATGCATGGTTTGCTTTGAAACGAAGGAAGCAGTATTGATATTGTTTGCGGAAAAATCCTTTAGTTGATCACCGCATTTAATTTCCCCCAGAATTCATTATCGAAACCGGAAAGGGCGAAATTGGGGTTGGCTGGATTAGAAGCATCTCCCATCCTGATCACCACCATTTTTTTAGAAGGGACCACATAGATCCGCTGGTCTTCGGCACCCATGGCTGCATACATATCTGGTGGGGCGTTGGGGATCAGGGTGCCAGGATAGTAAGTCTGACTGCCGGGTAAGATTGCGCCGGATTTCCCGTTCAACCACCAGAGATAGCCATAGGAAGGGTTCAAATTTTGGGAAGTATTGATACAATCCCGGAAATAGGTTTCATTAATCACCTGTTCATTTTTCCATTTCCCATTATTCAGTGCCAGTAAGCCGAATCGGGCCATACTGCGGGTATTACTATGGTATATTTTAAAGATGGGGCCGAAATTCCAGAACCCTTCCATGCCGATTTTATTTTTAAGCTTATTGTTGAAATAAGTTTCATAATCGGTGCCGGAGGCAGCTGCAACGACATCCATCAGTTTTTGAAAAACATTTGCATAAGACCAACGGGTGCCGGCATCTGCCATATAGGTCAGGTTAGCACGGATAACCAGTTCACTCGAATCGCTGAGACCGGAAGTCATGGTCAGTAAATTTCTGACAGTGATCAGGTTCTCTTTTGCAAGCGGGGTAGCGGTCCAGCCATTACCCAGATACTGTGAAGCCCGGTTATTGATCTGAAGTAAACCTTCCTGCTGGGCTATACCTGTTGTAGTGGCTGTAAGGGTTTTACCGGCACTGTTCCATTTCCAGGTAGCACTGGCATTGTGTCCGTTAAAGTACTCTTCCATCACAATGCGTCCATTCACCAGTATTATCAGTGATTTGGCATTTGTCAGATTCAGATAATCTTTTAATGCCTGGGCGGCCGTACTGTTCCAACCCAGGCTTGTCAAAGATTTTCTTTCCCAACTGGTATCAGTATTGGAAGGATAATACATCGTTTCTTCCGGAGCGGGACCAGACGAAGACTTGCTGCAGGAATAAAACAAAGGGATCAGAAAAAGGAAAGACAGTTTCAAAGGACGCATAAACAGGGTTTGTTTTTCTTTAGACCAGTCAACAGGTAAAAAGTTAAAAGAAAACAGGGATTTTTTTTATATGAACCGGTTTTGTCAGGGCTGCCTGCTTCGGATATTCATATACGTTAAACAGAATCAGTTCTCAGCAGCCGCTGTATATTGCCGGCTGATTTTATCCATGATATAACCACTGATCCACCCTACATAAGCGTATCGGGGAAATAGTAATTTCTTATCGGGATTCATGCTATTGATCTGGCGGAGAAGTTCACCCAGCCAGACCGAACCGGCCAAGAGGGCTTTCTGGTCATAAGTGTTCAATACTCTTTTGATATTCGCTCTGGAGGCAGCAACATCTTCAGCTGCCATTGTTTTGCTGAGTTCGGGGTTGACCAGGGTTTCAAAATCAGTGCAGGCCAGATTCTGGAAGTCCAGAATATCCTGCAGGCTGAGTTCCACCTGCAATTCATTTACTTTTTCAGGATGCATTAAAGAGGCGATGCACCAAACGATTCCTCCTGATATATAGATCTGATCTCTTGATTTAAATTCTGTTTTATCACGCAAGCCATAATTGATCATCCGGCCCAGGCTGTCTGTGATCAGTTTTTCTGCAGCTTTTCGATAATCGAACATATTGATATCGCCAGTCAAACGATTTTCCAGTAATTTTTGAAAAGAACGGGTTCCAATCGGGAAGCTGATGGGTATAAATTTGCGGTTGCCATCCTGGAATCCGCCTTTGGTATTGCCGCTACCCACATCCAGTTGGTTTGCGGTTAACCGGAAAGCCTGTGGAACTATGCCTTTGAAACTTAAGGCTGCTTCTTCATCAACATTCACATAACTGATTTTGATTTTTGGATCAAGGTCCGTTGGACGGATGATACCAGCGAAATAGTCTGTTTTGTTGTATTTGTCCAGTTCCTGTTTCAACCCGCTGCTGATGACGATGTAGATTCGGTTGACAGGTACTTCGAACCGGTCCTGGATAATATTGTAAAGCAGGGCAATTGCATCCTGAGTTTCTTTCTCACTCTGATAAGAAAGAGCGGCCGCATCGGTATTAATGGAGGTATCCATCCGCAAAGTGAAATCACTAATCTGGTTACCGGGTTTTACATCAATAACGGTTAGTTTGATACCTCTGGCACCAATTTCGATCCCTGCATAGAGCTCTCCAACACCCAAAAATTGTTTCATCTGGGTATTGAGCAGGTCAGCAATCATGTTATAGCCAATACCTTTATAAAGTTTGATAGCTGTTTGAAATGCCACCAGGGCCTCCGTGGATTGTTTAGTCTGGCTGTAAAGAGTGGCCAATCCTTCCCAGGCTTGTGCCTGCTGATAAATGTTCTTTGCATTCTTTGCCTGCAGCAAAGCTTTTTTAAAATATTCGAGGGCAGGTTCATATTGCTTTGCCTGTAAAAGGGTATTCGCTGTTTTAAGTACAATGGCAGTGGACTGATTCTTTACAGGTTGGCCTTGTAAACAGGTAGTACTAAATATGACCAGCAGCACAGGAATCAGATTCCGGATCAGGAGTTTCATTTTCATCAGTTTTAAGGAAGTAAGGTGGCTGCCGGACAAAATTAGATTTTTAGCTTCCGGACATAGTCAGAAAGTCCTTTCAATTTTGCACCGCTTTTCAACATTTTAATAAAAAAAACTCCCGGAGGGGAGTTCTTAAAAATAAAGTAGGACGAAAGAATCAGAGATCTGTAATTGGTTTATATCTGGGTACCAGGCTTTTCATAACCATCCATGCAATCAGGTAAGCAACTGCACAGAATGCAAACATAATGCTGTATCCCGTTTCAATATGTCCAAGTTTCTTGTAATGGTCAAATAATGCGCCACCCACCTTGGTGATGATCACACCACCGATACCGCCAGCCATACCACCAATACCGACTACCGAACCGATAGCTTTTTTTGGAAACATATCAGATACTGTTGTAAAAATATTGGCACTCCATGCCTGGTGTGCGGAGGCGCCGATTCCGATCAATATAACCGGCATCCAGTAACTGATGTTCCCGAGTGGCTGAGCGGCCAATACTACGAGCGGAATTACGGCAATCAGCAACATAGCCCGCATCCGGCCATCATACGCATTATATCCTTTATTTATAAAGTAGGTGGGAAAATACCCGCCTCCGATACTGCCAAACATTGTGAGGCTGTACAGAACTGCCAATGGTAACATGATTTCGGTACCTGTCATACCGTATTGGTCTTTCAGATATGCAGGCAACCAGAATAAAAAGAACCACCAGACGCCATCGGTCATGAATTTGCCAAATGTAAATGCCCATGTTTGTTTATACCCCAGTAATTTGAACCAGGAAACTTTTTCATTGGCATCCGCAACGGCTGTATCTTTTGTATCGGCATTGATATAATCCAGCTCGGCTGCAGACATTCTTTTTTGTTTCTCCGGTTTTTCATAGAACGTCAGCCAGAAGAACATCCACAGAAAGCCAACGGCACCAATAATGAGGAAGGCCGCCTGCCAGCCCCAATGCTTTTCAATCCAGGGAACTGAAAGCGGTGCGAGGATGGCTCCCACATTAGCACCTGAATTAAAAATACCTGTAGCAAATGATCTTTCTTTTTTGGGGAAATACTCGGCAGTGGCTTTGATAGCAGCCGGAAAATTTCCGGCTTCCCCAATGGCCAGGATTGCCCGTGAAAACATAAAACCGACAACAGATACAGGTAAAGCGGCAATACCGATCCAGCCAATACCTGATATCAATCCTTCGCCGATTGGAATAGCCAGTGCATGAATGATGGCACCTATACTCCAGATAATGATGGCCCATGTATAACCCTTCTTAGTGCCCATCTTATCAATCACCCTGCCTGCAAACAGCATGGCAATGGCGTACGTAAACTGAAAAGCAGAAGCTATATCGGCATATTGGCTATTGGTCCAGCCAAATTTGTCTTCCAGTACAGGCTTTAACAAACTCAATACCTGGCGGTCGAGGTAATTGACTGTCGTTGCAAAAAACAATAAGGCGCAAATCGTCCACCTGTATTTTCCTATGGCTTGGGCTGTCATCGTTGTTTCCCCCTTCCCCGTTAAGGGATTTGAATGAAAAATGAAACTGTTTACTTTTTAACTGTCGCAATCAGTTCCAGCACTTTGATGGTTGCTGATTCTATCGTTGCGTAATCTTTTGCCTCCATCAGTTTTTTACTGATCAGCTTGCTGCCCATTCCCACTGCACATACACCCGCGTTATACCAGCTTTCGATGCTTTCTTTGGTGGTGTCGACTCCGCCGGTGGGCATAAAGAGCAGTTTGGGGAAGATATCTTTTATTGTGGTTAAAAACTCGGTTCCCAGCATATTTCCGGGAAATAATTTGATAAAACCAATACCGGCATTTTCTGCGGCAATGATTTCACTGGGGGTCATACAACCGGGGGCATAAAAAATATCATTGGCTACACAGTAAGCGGCCACATCCGGTACAAAACCAGGACTCACCAGAAAATCGGCCCCGGCCGACATATAGTCTGTCGCGTGCTGCATGTTCTTGATGGTGCCCACACCCAGGAGCAGTCCGGGCATTTCAGCATTGCGTAATGCCACCATTTTTTTAAAATTCGAAAGTGCTGCTTCTCCGCGGTTGGTGTACTCCACAGCTTTGATACCTGCCTTGTAAATGGCTCTCAATACATCCAGGCTTATTTCTTCACTTGGATTAAAATAAAGGGGGAGAATACCCTGAGCAATAATTGCGTCGGTTATTTTTTTCGTGTTACTCATATTGTATTTTTTCTTTTTGCCACCTGGATATTGATTTGTGCATTCGTGGCAATTATTTTTTTGCCATGAATGCACGAAAATAATTGAGATGGCTTCGTGGTGCTATCAGGCTTTTACTTTAATAACCAGTTTTTTGATCGTTCCCTCTCCAATCATCGGGGCATGTACATCTTCGGGGAAGAAAATCGCAAATTGCCCGTCAGTCAGCTGAAAAAAAGTATCCGGGGCATCATGATACAACTGCACATCTTTTTCTTCATTGTATCCGCCATTGGGGGTCACACATTTTTCGCGGGGCTTCCATCCGATGGTTTCGGTGCCGCTGATGCATAACTGGATGTCAATATTTTTATTATGACATTCAAATTTGGCACAGCTGGCTTCACTGGTTTTGCCGGGTGCGTTACTGAAAATAGCTTTTAATCCTTCTGCGATTTCCAGCTTCCCATCCGCTGCATTCGCGAGGTCAGTGTTTTTGATATAGTTAAATGCTGCCTCGAAAAGCGGATGTGCTGAAAAATACCGGGAAGCATTTTGTAAACTATCTACGATCATATTGGTTGGTTCATTTAAAAATGAAAAACTGTCGCTTCTTATTTTGTATTTCGTACTTCGTATTTCGAATTTCCAGTTCTCACCGCTGCACCCTTCCACTGCCATCACCCTTCATCAGGTCTTTTACTTCACCGAGCGTAGCATGGTTCAGATCACCCGGGATGGTGTGTTTGAGCGCAGATGCGGCCACACCAAATTCAGCTGCTTCACCCATGGGCATACCGGTTACCAGTCCGTAAATCAGTCCGCTGGCAA